>JAXMKI010000043.1:0-13728 GCA_034374545.1 Patescibacteria group bacterium
AGTGATAGGAGATGATTAAGACTCTGCCGCCGCTTTGCACGATGTACTCAAGGCTTTTCAAGAGATCTTCTAAATTCTCCATTTCCCGGTTCGCATACATCCTCAAGGCCATGAAAGTTCTGGTAGCCGGATCTATGCGGCCCTTTTCGTAGTTGCGAGGAACAGCTTTGCGCACCGTCTCTGCCAGGTCCTTGTTGGTGAGGATAGCCCCCTTGCGTCTGTGTTCCACGATGGCCTTGGCAATACGCTCCGCATATCTTTCATCGCTTAAATCTTTGAGCAAGGTCGTGATCTTCCTCTCCCCCAGCTGGGCCAGTAGTTGATAGGCGGGAATGGCTCCTTTGCTATAGGTCATCTCCAAAGGCTCTTCTTTGCCCTTGAAGCTAAAGCCTCTGCCCTCGCCTAGCTGATCCGATGAAAATCCCAGGTCCACCAGCAAGCCATCCACCTTCGCCAAAGATTCGTCTTTGAGGATCTCAACCGTTTCCGCATAGTTGCCCTCGATTAGAACCAGCTTTTTGAGGTCCAATTCCTCTTTTTCCAAATTCTCCTTAGCCGCCTCCAGCCTTTGCCAATCCCAATCGATCCCTACGAAGATCCCCCGAGGGGAAAGCGCCTTTGCGATCTCGCTCCCGTGGCCGGCTGCACCGAGGGTGCAATCCACCACCGTTTGCCCCGGCTTGGGGTCAAGCATCTCCAATACCTCTTTTAAAAGAACGGGCGTATGCATTCCTAGATCCCCAGATCGGCCATCTTCTCGGCGATATCGTCTGAGGATCCTTCCGTTTTAGCTTTGTACTTCTGCCACGCAGTCTCATCCCATATCTCCATACGGTTATAGACTCCAATGACCTTGGCGGACTTTTTCAGTCCGGCGTAGCTGCGTAGGTAATCGGGTATTAGAATCCTTCCCTGGGTATCCACATCCACATCAGAGGCTCCAGAGAGCATCAACCTTACAAAAGCCCTGGAGTTGGCCTGCGCCAAGGGCAAAGCAATAAGTTTCTCAGCTAGCTTCTCCCAGTCCTTTTTATTGAATACGAAAAGACAGTGATCAAGGCCCCGGGTAATAATGGCTCCGCCAGAGAGGGAACGCCTGAACTTAGCCGGAATGGCTACTCTTCCTTTGGGGTCCAGATTATGTTGGTATTCTCCGATAAACATTAGTTATCCACAGTTGAGGGGGGTTATCCACACAGTTATCCACAATTCCCCACCTCGATGGAAGTTTAACCCACACTCACCCAAACAGTCAACTGTGTATAAGCCTAAAAGCAAACACCGCCTTAAGGGCGGTATTTGCGTAAATCGATTTGCTCTCTACTGCAACTCTACAGTAGCGCCCGCTGCTTCAAGCTTCTTCTTCATCTCTTCAGCCTCTTCTTTCTTTACGCCTTCCTTCACATTAATGGGCGCGCCTTCCACCATATCCTTGGCTTCTTTGAGGCCCAATCCGGTTATTTCTCTAACTGCCTTAATGGCGTTAATCTTTTGATCACCGGCCGCTTTAAGGACAACATTGAATTCATCTTTCTCTTCGGCGGCAGCGGCTCCAGCCACAGCAGGACCAGCAGCACTCACGCCAAACTTCTTTTCCAGAACCTTGACCAGCTCGGCCAGCTCTACTACCGAAAGCTTCTCAATCTTCTCAATCAAATCTTTATACTTCTCCCCTGCTTCACCGAGATCTACCTCTTCCTTAGCAGCGGGCTCAACCACAACAGCAGCCGCTTCCTCTACGGGCTTTTCCTCTTTGGCAGGAGCTGCTTGCTCTTCAACCTGGGTTTCTTCTTTTTTCTCTTCTTCAGCCATTTTGTTGATTAACTATTTCTTTCGACCTTATGCTTTCTTTGCCTTTTCACTTAAAACATACATGAATCCCCTAATGGGAGCGGCAATCGATCCAACCACCTGCCCCAGCAACTCATGGCGCGGAGGCAAGCTTCCAATGGCGTTGATGGCCTCTTGGCTAATCTCTTCCTTTGTCTCCAAATCATATGCTCTAAGGAGTCCAAATCCCGGATGGGTTTTGCCAAAACGATATAGGGACCCGGCAGCCTCCGAAATACCTCCGCGCACAAATACCGTACCGACGGTGCCCTCTAGCTGGATGGGATCAAATTCAATCTTTTTGTCCTTGAAAAGTACTCCCAGCAGTCGCTTTTTGATAACGCTGAACTTCCCCTCTGCTTCCCTAAGCTCCGCTCTCAGTTTACTAAAATCACTCACATTGGTGCCTGTGAAGTCTGCAAAAATCAAAGCCTTGGATTCCCCTAAGTCTTTGGTGGCCTTCTCAATGATTTGTTCTTTTTGGTCTTTGCTTATAGCCATATAAATAAAAAGCTGCGTAATGCCGCAACCAAAAGGAATTTCCTCGGCGGGTCTTATTGTTTGCCCACTGTCTGCGGATTACAAGTTAAATGATATGAATCCTCCCAGGGGATGTCAAGTTGTTGCGAGCTCCTCAAGTATCTTCACTACTTCCCTATCCTCCACTTGTGAGAATTCATCGTAATAGGCGCCTACCGCACCCAGATACACCAGAGGTACATCAAGCGCCACAAATTCATCTACTTCACGTCCAATTTCTTCTGCGCTGTCGCGCGGAGCAACCGGCACTGCCACCACGATCCGTCTTGGCCCTCGATGCTTCAATTCCTGAATCGCTAGTTTGAGCGTGAGGCCGGTCGCGATACCATCATCAACGATGATGGCCGTCTTCTCCTTCACATCCGGAGACTTTCTGCCCTTTAGATACTCCTGCCGCCGCCGTTTCGCTTCCTGTTTTTCGCTCTCGACCATCCGCGCGAACCACTCCGGGTCAAGTAAGGCGCGCTCCGCTTCATTACATACCATATGTCCATCCTCCGCCACAGCACAAACAGCATACTCGGGATTTGAAGGGTGGCCGATTTTCCGAGTAATTACGAGGTCTAGAGGAGCCCTTAAATGTCTTGCAACTTCACGGCCCAGCACCACCCCGCCACGCGGGAGGGCAAAAACGATAGCGTCATCGCCGCGAAACTTCTCGAGTCGCTCTGCTAGTTGCCTGCCCGCATCTTGTCTATCGCGAAAATGCATAGCTCAATTGAGTACCTTCCCCGAGTAACGAGGTTTTACCAGCTACTTAAGCTTGCTCTCTTTGTGGGGAGTGTGCTTCTTGCACCACTTGCAGTGCTTGCTAAACTCCAGCTTGCGCTCAACGGAGCGCTTGTTCTTGCGGGTGTAGTAATTCTTGCGCCCACACACGGTGCATTTCAAAGATATTAGATTCTCGCTGAATTTTGATTTTAATCCCATCGCTTTGTGTTTGAGAGATGGAGCCGAGACGGGGATTCGAACCCCGGACCTCTTCATTACCACTGAAGTGCTCTACCAGCTGAGCTATCTCGGCAGTAATCCTACCAGTTTATTCCTTAGTTTAGTATTGCCGTAATAAATTGTCATGACGCCGTACTGATTTTTGCGCCTATAACTACCATTCCCCCTACGCTCAGTGACTCTGGTTTTATACAGTTGTTTCTCTTTTATGTCCAGCGCTTTAATCCAGAGTTGCTCGACGGCTTTTTTATCAACATCTGAATAAATCTGTAACTCAAACTTGAAATCTTGCTTGGCCACTCCACATAATACCTGCAAAAACTCCATGAATTTTCTCATTAAAGCTGGATCTGAGTTGCCTAACCTAACAGCGTTCTTACTTGCCTTTGTCCCTTCCCCCCAGTAGAGACCTATACCTAATCCCAGTAACTTAGCCTCCTCCATATTTCTTGGAGCACGAAGCTTAAACGGATCACCGTTTGGGTTGACTCTAGCATAAACGGCTTCGCTAATAGAGCGTCTTGCAATTCCATGTTTTCTCATCCAGTAGACTATTCTATTTACCGAGCACCCCAACAGGGCCGCTATTTCCTGCATAGACTTCTTATCCTCATTGTATAATTTTTCTAGCCTCCTCTTGTCAATCACCTAAAAATCATACCACAATTGGTATGGCTATCCCATAATAACTCTGAGGTATACTACTTAATTAGCTTTGATCCAAAAAACTCTCTTACTTGTCCATCAATGTCCCCAGCGCCCATAAAGACTACCACTCCTTTATCTAATCTATCAAGAGTTTCAGCCACATTGCCCACTAGCCCCACTTTCTCCTTGCCCGCGGCAATTAAGGCATCCTTCAGCTCGCCGCTAGTTTTACCATCATCATCATCTCTGCCTGCTACTTTGTATACAGGAAGTAAGATAACCTCATCGGCATCACTAAAGGCCCCCGCAAACTTATCAAAAAGCTTTGTCAGGCGTCTGGCTTGGTGCGGTTGGAAGACAATTAATATCTCCTCTTCAGGGTATTTATCTTTAAGAGCTCTAAGAGTTGCTTTGATTTCCGTAGGGTGGTGTCCGTAGTCGGAGAAGAACTTTATATCTTGCAAAGCAGAGTCTTTGGGTTCCAAGGGCTCAAGCCTCCTCCAAGCGCCCTTATACCGCCCCACTGCCGCTTCAGCCTGGGCGCGGGTAACGCCCACCAGCTTTGCCGCACTCCAAGCGGCTTCGGCGTTTAACTGGTTAAACTCCCCTGGGATCTCGAGGGGCCACTTGGCAGAGTCTTTTTGGTTGAAATAATGCACTTCGGCCTCAATGCCTTCACTGATCCTTGAGGTGTATGGATCAGCCTGATTCAAAACAGCCTTGGATTGCAGAGACAACTGTTTAAGAAAGTAGTGAAATCCTTCTATCACTCCCTCTATGTCGCCATAGGTATCTAGATGTTCGTCGTCTACGTTAGTCACAACTGCTATTTGGGGAGTGTATTCATAGAAAGACCGGTTGAAATCATCGGCTTCAATAACTAGATACTCGCTCTCCCCCTTCCTAAAGTTGGAACCACCAAATTCTTCAAGCTTTGTCCCCACCACCACCGTCGGATCCAATCCAGCCTCGATCAACATCAAAGCCAAAAGGCTGGTGACGGTTGATTTCCCATGCGAGCCGGTAACGGCAAGGGTGAAGTAGTCTCTGGACAGCTCTCCCAGAGCCTGGGCATAGCTTTGGATTCTCAACCCCCTTTCCTTGGCGCTTTGGAGCTCGGCATTGCCGTCCCCTACCGCCACGGTATATATAACCCTATCGGTCCCTTCGGGGATATTCAAACCGGAGGCGGGGCCCACCTTAACTTCCATACCCTCTTTGATTAAAGAGTCTATTAACGCAGAACCGCTCAAGTCGGACCCCGAGACCTCATGGCCTTTCGCCTTAAACCAACGAGCCAGCGCGCTCGTGCCAATACCCCCTATGCCTATGAAATGGATCTTCATCTGGAGCCAGGGGAGGGATTCGAACCCACGGCCTGCTGTTTACAAAACAGCTGCTCTAACCAACTGAGCTACCCTGGCCTGGTGCGTAGGGTGAGAGTCGAACTCACGGGGCCCTTTCGGACGACAGATTTACAGTCTGCTCCCGCCCCCTACGGGTCTACCTACGCAGGACTAGAGTCAGTTTAGTGGAGGAATAGGCTACCTTCAACCCTAACACCTATCCTTACTGATTTTTCCTTCCCCTAAGCTGCTTGGAGATAAAGTTGTCTGCCTTCATAACCACCACCTTCATTTTGCGCAAAAACTTATCCTTGGCCTTAATAAGGAGTTGGTCCAGCTTATCTAAAGGCAAACTGGAACGTTTTGTCCCTGGGTCATCCCCCTTGTCCTCTTCTTCCTCAATACGCGGCAGAGCCGCTGACATAAGGTAGACTATGACAGCCAGGGAAACTAACAAGGTTAACTCCAGGAAAAGATTCTGCATGGTTATTACTATTCTACAAGAAACTAAAGCTCCATGCGATAGAACTCGTCCAGCTTGATGTTCTCTCCCGTTTTGGCAATGGTTTCTTTAATCAGCTCCTCCACCGTCATCTGCTCATCCTTGATGAAAGGCTGAGCCATAAGCTCTTTAATATCCTTGGGATCCAAAGCCACTATCTGCATGGCCAAGTTGTGGGCCAGCTCTTGAAAGGGTTCCGACCTGGCCACGAAATCCGTCTCGCAACCGAGCCTCAAAACAACCCCCACCCGATCGTTGTGTCCGTAGGTTTTAACGATGCCGGCTTTGATTTCCCGCTCGCTTTTTTTTTCCGCTTTGACTAACCCTTTTTCTTTAATAACGGCTGCCGCTTTGTCCAAGTCACCCCCCACCTCTTCCAAGGCGCGCTTGGCATCCATGATTCCCGCCCCCGTTCGTTCTCTAAGTTTTTTAACCGTGCTTGCGTCTGCCATTTTAAACTCCTTTTTTCTCTTCCCCCTTAACGGCCTCTTTGCTCTCATCGAGGCTAGTTTGCCTAGCCTTACCGGCCAAAATTGCCTCCTTTATCTTGTCCAAAACAAACTCCACGCTCTTGATACTGCGCTCGTTGGCGGGGATGCCCTGGTCCACCAAACGGGGATCGGCGTCCGTGTTGATGATGCCTACAACCGGAATCCCCAACCCCCTGGCCTCTCTGGTCGGGATCTGATTGCTAGCCACGTCAGCCACGAAAACCAGCTTGGGTAAAGAAGCCAAGGTCTCTATGCCTCCAAAAAGCCTTTGCAGTTTAGCCAATTCTTTATCTAAATCCAGCTGTTCTTTCTTGGTATATTTGTCCCACTCGCCTTCAGCCTTTTCCTGTTTGAGCTTCTTGAGGTAGTTAATGCGCTTGGAGATGGTTTCGAAGTTAGTCAAAGTTCCACCGAGCCACCTTTGGGTGACGTAGGGCATGTCGGTCTCCTTAGCCACCTCCTCAATGGCACCCTTGACCGAGGGAGACACCCCCACCAGCAAAATGGTCTCTTTCTGAGCAACCGCTTCTTCCACCATCTTGGCGGCCCTTTCCAAAGCCACCATGGTCTTTTGAAGATCGATGACGCTAAAGCCCGAGCGGTTAGTGAGGATATACTTGCGCATCTTGGGATTGGTGCGCGCTTTTGAGCGGCCGTAGAAGACGCCTATATCCATCATGTTCTTAATCGACTCCGTCTCTTCCGGCGTCAAAACACTAGGCTCTACCAGTTTTGGGTCCACCACAACGGCGGGGTTGCTGTTTTCTGTTTCTGCCATGATATGCGAGCTAGAGAATAACACTAAAGCCTCCTTGGAGCAAGCCTTTTAACCCTTCTTTTTCTTGTTCAGGCGCCATTTTTCGATCTGGGCATGATTTCCTGAGACCAGCTCTTTAGGCACTTTGTATTCTTTGCCCTTGTATTTAAAAACCTCGGGGCGGGTATATGTTTTGACCCCTATCCCATAACGGTTCTCCTCTAGAGATTCTACCTTGCCCAAGATGCCGGGAATTTGGCGCGCCGTTACGTCTATGGCAACGAGGGTTGGCAACTCTCCTCCGGTTAGGACGTATGGCCCGATAGATAGCTCCTGGGATCTAACTTTCATGTCTTTAAGGACTCCACTAAGGCGTTCGTCAAAGCCTTCGTAGCGACCAGATAGAAAAATTAGGTGGTCGTACTTTTTAACCCACCCCTTAGCCAGCGCATTGGAAAACTCCTTGCCCGAAGGCTTCATTAAAACCACCAGACACTTCTCTTTCTTTTTGCCCTTTAAGATCTTGCCCAAAGCAGCGACGATAGGCTCGATCTTTAAGACCATGCCGGGGCCGCCTCCATAGGCCTTGTCGTCAACCCGGCGGTGCTTGTCTTTGGCGAAATCCCTTAGATCATGCACCTTAACTTTTATCACCCCTCTCTTGATCCCTTTGCCTATCACGGACTCGTTCAGATAAGGCCCAAACAGATCCGGGAAGATGGTTAGGATATGAAATGTCATCTTTTGTATTATAGCTTTGGGTCAAAGGATACCAAAAGCCGCCCTGCGAGGCGGCCCTGGTTTTTAGCCGATTATAAGAAAGCTACAGGTCATTCTTGATGTCGTCTATCACCTTGCCCACGCCAGCACCTTCCATGCTGAAATCGGAAGGAGTCTCGTCTCCGCGGCGTTCTCGCGGTTCTTTTGATCTGCGGCCACCCTCCGGCTCTTCGATCTTTAAGTTGACCCGGGCGTTATTTTTCACGCCCACGATCTTAAGGAGAGACCTTATAGCCTTGGCGGTACTCCCCTGCCTTCCCACAACCTGCCCCATGTCCTTAGCGCTTACGTGCAAAGTTAAAAGCACCCCCATTTCATCCACCGTCCGGTCAACCCGCACCTCTTCGGGAGCGTCAACTATAGATTTGACTATGAATTCCAAGAATTTCTGGTCGGAGTGTTCTGAGTCTGCCATCTTTTCTGAGTTTCTTTTCCTGCACGACCTTTCTTTCAATCTGTACCTACAGCCTATCGCTTGTTCCTTGGAGTTTCAAGACTATGCGTTAGTTCAAAAAAGAGTGGCTTAATCTTCCAACTCCACTCCCACTTTTGTGGCAATCTGGCGAAGCCATCTTTCGTGACGATCCACTTTGTGTGACAACATAACCATTTCTTGAAAATATGCGTCTGCTCTTTTCGCATAGCCGTCTACCGCTCCCTGGAGTTCGTTAAACTGGCTGGATAGATTATCCAGCCTGGTTTCAACCTTATTAAAACGCCCATCTAGATATTCGATTAACTCAGACAGATCTTCTTTCATTACTCATGTTTTACTACTTCCGCCAAAACCGCGCAAGAGATAGCTTATTCCTCTTTTCCTGCCTGGGGCTCTTCCTGGGGTTCCTGTGCGGGAGCTGACTCATCTGGGGGCTGCTCGCCGGGCGCTTCGGGAGCGGCGGCTTCGTTCTCCGCTGGCACAGCGGCCTCAGTCGCAGGCGAATCCTTCTCAGATAGTTTTTCCTTCTTTTTCTTCTTGGGTCTGGTTCTTCCCTTATGCTCTTGGACCTCTGAGATGCCTGTGGCGCTCTTAAGAATCTTTTGGACACTCTCTGTGGGCTGGGCGCCATTTTGGAGCCAATGTTTCAGACGTTCATCGTTGATCTTGAACTGATTGGTGTGTGGATTGAACCAACCCAGGTCATCGGTAAACTTGCCCTGGAGTTTGGATCTTTTTTCTTGGACTATGACTCTGAAAGAGTGCTGTCCCTTTTTCCCTATTAACTTCAGCTTTATGGCTAACATACAGGGGGCATGATATGCATCTTGAACTATTCCGTCAACTTTAGAGAGACCAGCTTGCTGGTGCCGTCCCCCGTCATAGTCACGCCATACAAAACATCGGCCGCTTCCATAGTGGCTCTGTTGTGCGTCACAATGACAAACTGAGTATTCTTTGAGAACTCTTTGAGGATTTCTCCGAAGCGCCTGGCGTTGCGCTCGTCCAAGGCTGCATCGACTTCATCGAGAAAGAGGAAGGGCGGAGAGCTGACGGATATGAGGGAGAAGAGGGCGGCGATGGAAACCAGAGCCCTCTCTCCTCCAGAGAGAACATCCAAACCTTTGATTCTCTTTTTGGGCAAAACTACGTCCACCTCCACGCCGGGCGCCTTAACCTCTTCGTCAGCAAGAACCTCTTCATTTTCCTCCTCTGTTTTTGCCTTTCTAACGCGCTCGAGCTTCAACGACCCCCTCCCCCCACCAAAAACTATCTTAATAAGCTTGGTAAATTCATCGTTAATGCTTTGCATGGCCAGGTTAAAGTCGTCGTGAATCTTTTTATCCAACTCATCCACCAGGGAAGACAAATCAGCGACGGCCTTATCCAAATCATCTATCTGCCCGGCCAGAAATTCATACCTATCCTCCGTTTCCCTAGCCTCCTTGACCACACTCTCGTCAATCTCTCCAATGCTGGCCAGCTGACCCCTGAGCTTGACCATGCGATTCCTGGCCTCATTCTCGGGTATTTTTGCCTTTGAGACCCGAAGGGTGTCTCTTTGGCGTCCAACTTGACTCAGCTCCTCAAGAAGGCCTTCGAGCTTGGTTCCTAATCTTTCTTTGCTGATCAGCAAATTGCTTCTTTGAGCCTCCAGAGAAGAGACTTGTTTTTGCTGGTTTTCTAACAGTTCGTAGCTAGTGGAGAGGGACTTGTTGAAGCCTTCCAAGTTTTCCCGCAGGGACTTCTCCTGGTCCTTAATCTTGGCGATGCGTCCGTCTATTTCCCCAAGCTTTGATAACAGAGTCTGCTTGTTCCTTTCTACATCTCCAGAGTCTTTGATACCTGCAGTCTTTTCATTTTTATCAATCAACTCCACAATCTTTTGCAAAACCTCCTTCATCTGAAAGGGATTTTCTCCGGAGACCGCCCCTGTGGCCAACTTCTTGATCTCGGCCAGAGTCGTCTTAGCCTTTTGAGGATCAAAGCCTCCCCTGTCTTTGGCCATCTCCAGGCGCATCTCCAATTTTCCCAACTCGATTTGCAAATCTGCCCTTTGACCTTGAAGATCGCTTTCCTGCTTGCGCAGAGTCTCAAGACCGCTGGCCGATCGAGGCTCTCCCTCCTTGGTCTTTAGCAGATCTCTTCTAAGTTGCTCAAATTTCAAGTTGGCGCTTTTAAGGGAAGTAGCCACCCCCGCCTCTTCCTCAAGACACTTTTTGAGATCCCCTTCCAGCTCACTCAGCCGGCTGCCGAAATAGCTATCCTCAAGATCCTTGAGCTCCTTTTCCGTCTCCTCCCTGCCCTCATATCTAGAGACTTGCCTGCGCAACAGCCTTAAGTGGGGTTTTAGCTCTTCCACCAAGGCCCTGGCTTTTTCCAGATTAACATTGGTGTTTTTGAGCCTGCGCAAGCTCTCAGCCTTTTTGAGTTGATATTCCTTGAGCCCCAATATCTCTTCGATCATCTCCCTCCGCTCCTGAGGAGAGGCTTTGATGAAAATATCGCTCTCGCCCTGGGAGATAATAGTTAAACCCCTGGCTCCAAGCTTGGCCTTAGCAAAAAACTCAATTACGTCCTTGAGACGAACCTCTGATTTGTTAATAGCAAAAGAGGAAAAACCGTCCCGAGTTACTTTGCGGGAGATAGCTATGTCTTTGTATTCCAAAGGCAGGGCGCCCGAGGAGTTGTCGAAGTGCAGCGTGGCCTGAGCCATACCCGAGCGGGGCTTGTCCTTGGTGCCAGCGAAAATCAGGTCCTCACCCTTACCTCCTCTGAGATTCCTGGCATCGCGCTCGCCCAAAAGCCACCTAATAGAATCGGTGACATTGCTCTTCCCTGAACCATTGGGCCCCACGATGGCGGTTACCCTATGGCCCAGATCGAGTGTCGTCTTATCAGCAAAAGATTTGAATCCCTGCAGTTCCAGTCGTTTAAGCAGCATTCTAAAATACTACAGGATTGTATCACATAAGGCTGTCAACAACTGGGCCACGGGGCGTCTGTGGGTGGTGAATATCTATTTCGCCAAAGAGGCTAAAAACCTCTCAGCCGCATCCACCTCCGCCTCCTGCTTGGAGGTGCCGGCTCCCTCCGCTTTAAACTCCTTATCGAAATACAGTCCCACTCTAAAGTGCCTGCTGTGGGCTGGCCCGGTCTCTTCAACCACTTCATAAATGGGAGTGATCTTGAGCTCCGCCTGAGCATATTCCTGTACCAAACTCTTGGCGTCTTTCCCCCCATCTTTGGCCACTGCCTCCAACTTGGGCAAAATAAAGTGCTCAATAAAAAGTTTTGCCTTCTCGTATCCCCCGTCCATGTATATGGCACCAATCAAAGCCTCAACCGCATTGGCGGAGATAGTTTCCCGACCCTTCCCTTTGGCATCTTTGGCCTCGCCCCTGGAGAGCAAAAGCTCCTTGTCCAACCCCAAGTCTTTGGCCACCTCCGACAAAGATTTGGAATTCACAAGAGCTGCTCGAAGGACCGTGAGCGTCCCCTCCTCTTTGCGGGGGAATTTTCTAAACAACTCCTCGGTTATGACCAACTCCAAAACAGCGTCTCCCAGAAACTCCAATCTTTCGTTGTTCCCCGGAGCCCAAGAGGGATTTTCGTTGAGGTAGCTCCGGTGGGTTAGTGCCTCTTCCAAAAGACCCTTGTTTTGAAACGTAAACCCGATTCTTTTTTGAAGTTTTTCTAATTCCATTATTCCTTTCCGGTCCTGCTGGTTTCCGGATTGCGATCCGGCTCCCCTATTTCTCTATAAATAGTCCCCATCACCCCATTGATAAACTTTCCGGAGTTGTGTCCTCCGTAGGTCTTGGCTAGCTCTATGGCTTCGTTAATAGCCACCCGGGGAGGAACTTCCTTGCGATCTGCGTGGAGCAGTTCGTAGATACCTATGCGCAAAGCATTGCGGTCAATAATAGGGAGCTTTTCAATGGGCCACTGAGGAGCCGAGGCCTCTATAATCTTATCCAGCTCATCTATCTTCTCCACCACCCCCTGGGCCAGTTTTACAACAAACTCTTTCTCGCTAAAGCCGGGCGCGAACTCATTAACGTTGCGCTCAATAACATCTTCAATCTTTTCTTTGCGATTGTAGAAATCCCACTCATAAAGGGACTGGATAACTATGCCTCTTCCCAATTGTCTAGTAGCCATCTTTTATACTGAAATGAACAAGGATTATTTCGCCGCAGCCTTTTTGGCCTTGGCGTATTCTCCGCAGTTTGAGCAGATACGGTGCGGCAAAGTAGGGGCGCTGCACTTGGCGCAAACACTAAGGGCGATCTTTTTAAGGCCCTGGTTGGCTCTGCGCCTCCCTACTTTCGATTTAGAATGTCTTTTCTTTGGTTCTGGCATGTCAGCTCTTGGTTGGCTTTAAATTAGGGTATCCCTCAAGGTATGTCAATCTATGGATATCAGATATTCCGTGTCTTTTAAGGGCCCGGAAGTGCTCTTGGGTGCCATAACCCTTATGGGATCGCAAATTGTATTTGGGGTATCGCTGGTGGAGCCTCACCATGTATCTGTCTCTAGTCACCTTGGCCACCACCGAAGCCAGCTTAATGCACACCCTGTATTGATCCCCCCGGATGATAGTTTTGCTCTCCACCCCCGCATGTCCAGGGTCGCCCAGGTACAAACTGCCATCCAACAGCACTTCCAAGGAACCCTCCTTCAAGTCGAGCTTGCGAGCCAGTCTTTCATAGGCTCTGCTGGCTGCCAGATTGGCGGCGCAGGCGATATTGATTCCGTCTATGCGCGAGGGATAAACCCTGGCGGTGGATACATAAACCAACGGGTGGCCCATAAGGTGCCCGTACCAAGCGTCTCTCTGGATTGGTGAGAGAGCCTTGGAATCCTTCAACTTAGGAAGACTCCTGTGGTGGGGCTTGAAGGACCTTGGTATCGCAACCGCTGCAACCACCACCGGCCCCGCCAGGGCTCCCCTACCAGCTTCGTCTATGCCAATGGAGTACATTTTACCCTCCGCCGGCCCTACTGCTTTCAACCTTTTTTAAAAACTGGCTGGCTATACTGGCGCTCGGTTCATTGCCGGCCTCAACAAGTATCCGCAACGTTGCAAGCACGGAGACGTTTTGTGTCGGTAGCACCTCAACCTTGCCCTCGACGTATTTGCCAAGGTGAGTTATAAACTCATCCACCCAGGATGGGGTTGCGACAGATACACCCTCAAAACTTACCTTTACTTCTTCGTCTGGATTGATGTTGGGCCGAATTGCATCAAAAGCTTCGCGCCCGGCTGGACGTGAAAGTAGGATATCGCCAAATTTTTTAAGCTCTATAATCATTTGCTTAGAACGTAATTTTGGTAAAGGTTCCCCTTACATTCTGGGAGACACTCTCTACCTTCATATCTCCCTCTACTGGTATTTTAACTGCCGCAATGCCCGATTGGAAGTACAACGCCAGCCGATTAG
>JAXMKI010000044.1:0-3471 GCA_034374545.1 Patescibacteria group bacterium
GCTCTGGGGTATGAACCAAGGGAGAGCATCCTGACACCTGATAAGAAGCACGTCCGATGGGACTTTGCTCTCGACCAGTTGGCTACCGAACTTGGTTATGAGAGTGATGAGGCCCTGAAGACGGCCATAGAGCAAGTAAGGGAAGCCCAACTGAAGATACCGAAGCTGGAAGCGGCATTGCCCGGGCTGATGGAAGCGGCGGAAGCGGTTGAGGAAGAAGCAATTCCTTCACCATTATTGACTGTTCCAGAAGAAACTACTTTGCCTATGCCGGACGAGGTTACAGTCTCAGAAGATAGGGTTATTCGGCCTCCGCCTCCTCCAGAAGTGCCGCCTCAGCCACCTACTCAGCAGCCGCCGCCTACTCATGCGCCACAACCAGCGCCTATTGAGAATAACAGGATAACCATGCCCGACCTTCAGCCGCCTCAACAGGTAGTAGACCTGTATTCCAGACCCGATTTCTGGCGTAGGGTGGCTAACTTGCCCATAGTTAAGAAGGCAGTAGGTCTTTTCAACCCGGCGGCGGTAGCCAATGATCCTGCCAGACAAGCGTTGATTCTAAGAGCGGCGCTTAAAGATGAAGGGGCGCAAAAAGCACAAGCCGTGATGTCCCATCTCTGGGAAATAGGAACCCAAGATCGTGTATTCGGCAAAACCGATACGGAGACAGGACTGCTGACCACAGGGACTTTTAGGGGCCTAGCCCTGGATGAGATTCGCACCTATCCTGATAGGTATTCCCAGGATTTGAATGACAAACAAAAGGAATGGATTAAGAGAGCCGAGGAAATAGAGAAAGCCAAACTTGATGCTCTACGGCGTAACGGCATCGAAATAAATGAGCTGTCTTTTGAAGATGGCGGGAAATATGCTGGCCGCCGTGTGATAGGAAAGTTCAACGATGCGGGCGAACTCATAGAGTCCGGGCGGGTAGTGAGTGGTCGTGTTGGGGCGAAGCAACCGTTTGAAAAGACCAGGATATTTGAGAATTTCGCCGATGCTCTGGCCGCTGGCTACCGCTATATGAACAGCGATGAAGCCCTGTATTACAACACGGTTGGGGCCTATAACAAGATAGCCGACAAACAAATGTCCGAGTGGTTGCTAACGAAAGTGGACTGGCGGACGACCGCAGTTCCTGAAGCTCTGGTCTTGCAGGCTGAATCTGCCAAACTTAGATTGAGGAAGGCGCAGCAATTACTGGCGGCGCTTAATAGGGCGGTGCGTGGGGAAAGAGTACCCGATGTTACTATAAACTCCATCGCCTCTGTTTATGCTGACCAGGCAGATACCCTGAGAAACCTTGTTCCTGAATTGCAAAAGCCCTCCCCTGAAACTGCCGATACCGTGCGGATACTGGATGCCGAAGCTAAGGCTCTGATAGCTGAAGCCAAACTCGACTATGCTCAAGCGGTAGATAAAAGAGCCAGGGCCAGAGAAGAAGCGCTGCGAGTTCAATATGAAGAAGCCTCAATCGCTCACCCAGCGTTTCAGGGCAAGATATTCACCGGCCCCGAAGCGAAGGAGATCGCCGATATTCTTTATAAGGGCTTGCAACCTCCCTTTATCGAAGCTCTGAATGCCGGTAATAAGGTCAATGCCATCGGTAGATTCTTCATGCTGGCTGGCGATGCTTCTCCAATGGCAATACAACTCCAGTTCTTAGGATTTTATCGGCCTGCGGCTTATACAAAGGTATGGGTTGGGTTTGTCCAAGCACTCTATAACCCTGAGTTTCAATATCGGTACTATGCCAAGCACAGAGATTTAATCAACCGACACCCGACGTTGCTTCTCAGTGGTCGGGGGACGGAGTTCACCGAGTTCATGGGTAGAGGCGGACTCGGTAAAAAGTTAGGGGTCGTTGCCAAGCCGTTAGTACCCTTCCAGAAAGGCTTTGAGGCCGCCTTAGATGTCGCTGGAATAGAGTTAGCGAAGTCCCTTGACCATCTAGCCACTACCGCAGAGAGGACATTGGAAGTAGACCAATTTATCAATGAGTTCAGAGGGATAACGTCCAGTGCTAGAATTGGCGTCTCATCCACACAACGACAAGCCGAGACTGCTATCCTCTTGGCCCCTCGATATAATCGAGCGGTGGCCGCTTACTTGTTTGACATCGTTCACGGCGGACTCAGAGGCAATTTGGCCCGTATGTCATTGGCGCAAGGCTTTGCGGGCATGGCAGCGATGGCAGTAGCCATCTCTATTGCGTTGGGTGAAGATGAGGACGAAATATGGGAGCACTTCGATAATGAATCGCCGAAGTTCTTTACCTGGGACGTTATGGGAGTGAAGGTTGGGCTTGGTGGCAAGGTTAGAAGTATTATCAAGCTATTTGGGAATATGACTAGAACTGGAGAGGTCGGTGAGCCTGCTCTTAGATTCCTGCGGTCTAGCCTGGCTCCAGGTGCGAGCACCGGACTGGATTTACTAACTGGCAAGAACTATCTCGGCGAACCCACAAGAGATAATATCTTGGATTTTACCAAGACTGTAGGCCGAAACTTTATGCCAATATGGACTCAAAACTTCCTGCAGGAAGGTGGAACCTTAAAAGACAAAACTGTTATAGCTACGGTTGAGTTCCTTGGATGGCGTGGTTATGACATCAGCGCCAAGAAGGAACTGAAGATAAAAGACCTGGAGGAGTTACTGGGACAGCAGATAGGCAAGACCCCGGTGTTGACCACTAAGAAGCCCGATATTTACGATGGGCGCAATATCTACTCCGATATAAAGAAACTCTTACGATCCACATCTCCTGATGAGGTCTTGGCAGATAAAGGTTATGCTCCCTTAGGTCATGCTGTTACCAAGATAGAGCAATCTGAAGCTAATAGACTACCGGATATTGCTCTCAAGGACTACAATTTTGATAAGGCTAAGGGTGATACTCTTAGCGATTATATGAAGCAATGGGCAGAAAGGCAAAGAATAACTGAGGATGGGGAGAAGGCTAGATATACTAGAGTTAAGATTGTTGAGGGCAAAGAGGAACGCACCGAGTTTAAGGGGCTGGAAGCCTTGACTGCCCATAAGGTTGATTATCCTAAAGCACAGTTGGGGAATCTGACACGAAGGCGGAGAGAACTTTTGTTGGGGTATAATGCTGCTGTTGATAAAAAGCAGTTTGCTAAAGACAATCTAGATATAAACTTAAATCCGAAAACTGAGTGGCTTAAAACTCATCCACGAGAAAACGCTGAGTTTGCTATGTTCGGGCAAGCGGACATTCTCACCCAAAAAGCTTATGATGAGTTTAATAAATTACTCAAGGAATGGGATTGGCCTGATACTGCTATACCTGAAAAGATATTGCCTCCAAAGGAAGTCGCCACGGATTACTTCAAGCTTCAGACTGTCCTTGAAACGAGGGATGAAAGCAGTTGGGAAGCTAAACTCATTCGGGCGAAGAATCCGGCGCTGAATACCTGGTTAAAGCTAGTGGAAGTCGAGGACTCCGTG
>JAXMKI010000045.1:0-3066 GCA_034374545.1 Patescibacteria group bacterium
TAAGGATGGCGTAGTATGCGATGTGTACAAGTTCACGGAAGATGATAGCAAAGACCTAGCAATCGTTAGGGTTGAAGCTGGCTCAGCCACGCCACTACAAAAGATACTTCTAGGAGATAGAACTATTGAAGGCTATGTTTCTGGTAAAGGAGTATTAACTATCACTAGAGCTAACGGAGAAAAAGAGGTTTATCAGGTTGGTAATGATGATATGCAAGAGCCATTCTCAAAAGTACTTATGATCGGGGATACTATGCAGTGGCAGGCAGATAAAATTGGAGAACTAGTATTCTACGAGGTTTGCTTCCCGCCATATAAGGACGGACGGTTTGAAGATATTGCGTAATTGCTCCTTATTGCGGTCCGAACCTCATCCACGATACGGAGCCAAAAAAGAAGAAACCCCTTCGCCTGAGCGAAGGGGAATCTTCGTTGGCAAAAGGGGTTAAAGGCGTAGAAGCCTTCTCCACCACGACTTTCTGGGGATAAGGTCACCCCGATTGAATGCTTCTGCGTCATCTGCGAGATGACTGGCTCCGATTTCTCGGAGCATTGCAATGAACTCTGGCGATATGGTTCCTCGCCCTACAGGCTCCGCGGTGCGGATCTGATTTGGTTCCACCTGAACCTCCTAGTCAACATCTGTATACCACAGAGGTTCTAACATCGTCCACTACCCGTCTCCATTTCTAGGTTTAATCGCACGAAATAGGTTCTAACGTCGTCCAGTAGGGGGAGCCGTTAAGCAGGTTGATGTATAATCTAGGGGATGAATAATAAGCGCATTGGGGCATGGGCAATAATCTTCGCATTGAGCGCAGGGGCGTTCTTTTTGGCTCTTAGCTATTCTCCTAATAGAGATATGGTTGGAAATGACAAAGATGAACATGGCTGCATTGGTTCAGCTGGTTATTCTTGGTGTGAGATTAAAAATAGATGTTTAAAACAGTGGGAAGAGCAGTGCGAGCCAGAAAACACCACTGGTGAAAACACTCAAATTGCCTGTACTCAAGAAGCAAAACTTTGTCCCGATGGTTCATATGTTGGGCGTGCGGGTCCAAACTGTGAATTTACTACTTGCTCTAATGTTTACGGCATTCTCCCATACAACTCTGGTGTTCGCGGTGTTGTGACTTTAGGGCCAACGTGTCCCGTAGAGCGTATTCCACCTGACCCGAACTGTGCTGATAAACCATATAAAACAACTATCAAAATATTTCATGTAAACAACTTAAATAGCGCTTTCCTCTCTGTTGATAGCGACGAAGATGGGGTATTCTTTGCATCCTTACCGCCGGGTGAGTATATACTCGATGCGGGTGAAGGTAATAATTCTGGACCACCGACTTGTGGCCGCTCTCAAGTTACTGTTGCCCCAGACTCTTTCACCCCGATAACTATTTCTTGCGATACGGGGATACGATAGGGATTCTAATGTCGTCCACTAGAGGTTTACGTTTCTAGCATCGAAGCCCTGAAGTAGGTTCTAACATCGTCTATTTAATAAAGGAGCCCAAAGATATCTATTGTAGATATCTCTTTCCCTTAAGCTTGTCCGGGAGAAGATCATCCTTCGTGTATTTTTCATAGCCTTCACCATAACCAAGATCCTTCATGAGTTTCGTTGGGGCGTTTCTAATCTTTAGTGGTACCGGCAAGTTTCCAAATTCTTTCACATCCCTCATCGCGCTCATATAGGCATTGTAGGCATTTCGGTTCTTTTTTGCGGTTGCAAGATACACAACACCGTGTGCAAGATTTATTCCACACTCTGGCAATCCGATTGTCTCAACCGCCCGGAAGACTTCGTTCGCAACAACAAGAGCTGTTGGCTGAGCCATACCTATATCCTCGCTTGCGAACACCACCATTCTTCGGGCTATAAACTTTGGATCTTCGCCTGCGTCAATCATTCTTGCCATATAGTAGAGCGTAGCATCAGGCTGACTCGCACGCATACTTTTTATGAAAGCACTAATTGTGTTGTAGTGTTCCTCTCCCTTTTTGTCGTAGCGTAGAGTTTTGGATTGAAGCGTATTTTTGAGAGTCTCTAGTGTAATTTTCCCATAAAGCTTGTCGGTATTTTCTATCATCGTAATTGCCTGGCGCGCATCACCGTTTGCCATCGCCACGAGCCAATCACGCGCCGTATTACTAATTTTAAAACCAGTCCGGTCAATAATTCTTCCCATATCCTCGTTCGACAACTCATAGAGGACAAACACTCTGCAGCGAGACAAAAGGGGCGCAATTACTTCAAAGCTGGGGTTTTCCGTTGTGGCTCCGATGAGTGTTAGATCTCCGCGCTCGACAAATGGAAGGAGATAATCCTGCTGGGCTTTGTTAAACCTGTGAATCTCATCAAGAAGTAAGGCTTTGGGACGGAGCGTTGCCTGGCCCCCTTGCTCGTCAATAATCTTCCTAATGTCATCTTTCCCGGCCGAAACAGCGGATAACTCATAGAGTTGGGTATCAAGGGCTTTTGCGTATATACGTGCCAGTGTGGTTTTCCCGCATCCGGGAGGTCCCCACAAAATAAAAGAGAAAAGATGCTTCTCTTTAATGGCAGTGACTAAGGGTTTGCCTTTACCAACAAGATGCTCCTGTCCCACGAATTCGTCTAAGGTTTTCGGCCTAATACGGCTCGCCAGAGGTTCCATCACCGGCAGTATACCACAAGTATATTTGGCGGTTCAGTGCCTCTTTAACTCCCACCCAATCCGATTTCTAGAGATAAAGCCAGAAAATGGGTTCTAACGTCGTCCATTGGGGTATACTATATACTTGATACTTTGATACAATTTGAGTACTGTATAAGCCAAAATGAACTCTTTCAATCGCTTTACCATAAAAGCTCAAGAGGCGCTCCAAAAGGCTCAAGACCTGGCCACAGCCCATAATCATGGTGAGTTTAGGGCGCTCCATCTGTTATCCGCCCTTTTGGCTGACCAGGATTCTCTAGTAAGGCCCATTCTTTCCATAGCAGGGGCTGATATCGAGTCTTTGACGGCCCAGATTGAAGAGGACTTAAGGAAGCTCCCCAAGATCTTCTCCACCGCCTCCGTG
>JAXMKI010000046.1:0-4511 GCA_034374545.1 Patescibacteria group bacterium
ACACGATCCGACGCAGCTGAACCGCCAAGGTCCGGATGTGGGAAGCCAATACCGCAGTGTTGTCTTTGTCTACACCGCCAGGCAAAAGAAGCTAGCGGAGGAGTCAAAGGAAGAACTGATATCCGCCGACAAATATGAAGACCACATTGTGACGACTATTGAAAAGGCAGGCCCTTTCTACGCAGCTGAAGAATATCACCAACAGTATCTGGCCAAGCACAACGCCAAGGTTTGTTAAGGTCTGGGTGCGGGGAAATAGGGTAGAATATAAGTAATGAACTTAGCCAAAGAGCTCAAGCGGGTAGTTAGGGGAGAGGTTAAAAGTGACGCCAAGACCCTTAAGGCCTATAGTCGCGACGCGAGTCTTTTTGAAGTTACCCCTCAGGTGGTGGTTTTCCCCAAGACCAAGCAGGATATTCAAGCGGTAGTCAGGTTCGTAGCCCGTCACAAGAAAGAGCATCCTCACCTTGGCATTACCATCCGCTCCGGGGGTACGGATATGACCGGCGGCGCCATAGGCGAGTCCATAATCTTGGATGTGAACAAGTACTTAACGGATATTAAGAAAGTGGCTATCACCAAAGCTGGCGGGTATGCGGTGGTGGAGCCTGGCGTTTTCTACCGCGATTTTGAAAAGGCGACTCTGGCCAAAGGGCTTATTATGCCCTCTTTCCCGGCTTCCCGGGAGATCTGTACCGTGGGAGGCATGGTGGCCAACAATGCCGGGGGAGAGAATACCTTGATGTATGGCAAAGTTGAAGACTACGTAGAAGAGCTCAAGGTTGTTCTGCGGGACGGGAGAGAATATACGATTAGTCCTTTAACCAAAGCCGAGCTAAAGAGCAAAATGAAGAAAAAGACCCTCGAGGGAGAGCTTTACCGCAAGCTCTACGCTTTGATCAGGAAAAATAGAGAGCTTTTGGCAAAGGCCAAGCCCAAGGTGTCCAAGAACTCCGCTGGCTATTATCTGTGGAACGTATACGACGGGAAAAAGTTCAATTTATGCAGGCTCCTGGTTGGATCTCAGGGCACTTTGGGGATCATTACCGAGATTAAGATGCGCCTCATAAGGCCCGAGAGGTACTCCAAAATGTTGGTGATCTTCCTCCAGGATATTTCTCTCCTGGGACAAGTGGTACCGAGAATCTTGAAGGAAAAGCCCGATACTCTGGAATCTTATGATGACCACACCTTGGGTGTGGCTTTGCGCTTCCTGCCCGATTTGGTAAAGCGCCTCAAGGGAAACCTAATATCACTAGCCTTTAGCTTTCTGCCCGAGGCTTTGATGGTGGTTAAGGGAGGGTTTCGTTTACCGAAGCTGGTTATCCTGGCTGAATTTGGAGGCAACACCCCGGGAGAGGCCGAGGCCAAGGCCAGGAGGGCCAAGAGCAACCTCAAGCCCCTGGGGTTGAGCGTCCGCTTCATCAAAAAAGCGAAGGAGGCGCAAAAATACCGCCTCATAAGGAGGGAAAGCTTTAATCTTTTAAGGCATAAGGTGAGAGGGAAGCAGACTGCGCCCTTTGTCGACGACATTATCGTCAAACCTGAAACTCTGCCAAAGTTCTGGCCCAGATTGCACAAGATATTGGACGACAAGCGATACGACCTCTTGTATACCATCGCCGGCCATGTGGGGGACGGGAATTTCCACATTATTCCCTTAATGGATCTATCTGACGAGAAAAACAGAAAGATGATCCCTGAGATTACGGATGCGGTGTATAAGCTGGTCCTTGAGTTTGAGGGCTCCATCACGGCCGAACACAACGACGGCCTTATCCGGGCGCCGTATCTCAGGCAAATGTTCGGCGGGAGGGTATATAAGCTCTTTCAAGAAACCAAGAAGATCTTTGATCCCGATGGGATTTTTAACCCCGGGAAAAAACTGGGCGCCACCAAAGGCTACATACTGACACACATGAAGCACGGCCAATAAGATTATGGGAAGAGTGCTGATAATAATATTGGGCGTTGTTCTTATAGCGGTTTTGACAGTGCTGGGCTTTAAAAGAATGGGTGATAAAAGGGAGGTGGGAGAGTATAATGGGGAAGATGAAGATTACTAGCCCAGTCTTCGAACCGGAAGGATTGATTCCTGCGAAATACAGCTGCGACGGGAGCAACATCAACCCGCCCTTACAATTTAGCGATGTCCCGGAGGGCGCGAAAACCCTGATTTTAGTTATGGAAGACCCAGATGTCCCCAAAAATGTCAGACCCGATGGCATGTTTAACCACTGGCTGGTGTGGAATATACCTCCTCAAGCTTCGGGCATAGAAGAGGGGATCGTGCCTCCCGGGGTGGAAGGGAAAAGCACCCAAGGAAGCAGGCAATATATCGGTCCCTGTCCGCCGGATAGGGAACACCGCTACTTTTTCAAACTCTATGCCTTAGATACCGAATTGGAGCTGGATCCGGAAGTTGCTACCAAAGAAGATTTGTATCGGGTCATGGAGGGGCATGTCTTGGCGGAAGCTCAGCTGATGGGCCGATACGATAGGGATCGTTAAAGGTCGTGAAAATTACATTTTAGTGAAACAGAAAGAATACATAACGTTTTCCGGGCTACTCTTTACTGTGGTGGCCCTCGTGCATTTGCTAAGAGCGGTATACGGCTGGCCGGTTGTTATTGGCGGATGGGACCTGCCGATGTGGGCTTCTTGGCTGGCGGTAGTGGTAGTCGGATTTCTGGCCTGGAAGGCCTATAAGCTTAACCACTAAGAGATGAAGCATGTTGTCTTACATGTGCACGGCAGAGTGCAAGGCGTGTTTTTCAGGGACGCTGTGTTAAAGAGGGCCTCAGAGCTGGATCTTGGGGGTTTTGTTCGCAACGAACCGACTGGCTCGGTTTATATAGAGGCAGAGGGAGAAGATGGCAAGGTGGATGAATTAGTTAATTGGTGCAGGGAAGGAGGTCCACCTATGGCCGGGGTTGATTCAGTGGCCAGCGAGGAGGATGCCGAGTTGCGGGGTTTTAAAAAGTTTACTATCGATAGCAGTTAGAAGGAGGGGAGGGCCTCCTCTAGCGATTGGCGTTTTCTGATAAGGCGCGCTTTGCCAGTGTCTATTAATATCTCCGCCGGACGGACCCGGGCGTTATAAAAAGAGCTCATGACAAAGCCGTGGCCGCCGGCCGTCAAAATAGCCAGCAGATCTCCCTCCCGGGGGCGGTTGAGGAGGCGGTCTTTGCCCAAAACGTCCCCGCTTTCGCAAAGGTTTCCCACAACAATCACCTCCTGATTTTTCCCCTTTACGCGCGAAGCGTTGATTATCTTGTGGTAGGCGCCATACATAGCCGGACGAACCAAGTGTCCCATGCCGGTATTGAGGCTGATGAAGGTGCCGCCGGGATTAGATTTAATATCCGTTACCTTGGCCAAGAGAGTGCCGGCCTCATTCAGGAGATATTTGCCCGGCTCTATAATGACGGTTGGTTCCTGGCGGTGGATAGCAGTGTATCTCGAGAGAATCTTGTCGAGTTGGACTCCTAATTCCCTTATATCCAGAGCCTTTTGCTGGTCTTTATAGGATACGCCGAATCCTCCTCCGAAGTTGATGATCTCCAGGTTGGCGAACTGCTCAGCCACCTTGAGCAAGCTTTTAGCGGCTCTGATGAGGGGGGTTGGAGTTAGAATATCCGATCCTATGTGCTGGTGAACGCCAGCGATGGTTAAGCCATACTTACGGGCCAATGCCTTGACTTGGTGGATTTGCGACATGTGGATGCCGAATTTGCTTTGGGGCCCGCCTGTTTTGAGGTGTTTGTGGCCGCCGGCTCCAATCTCCAAGTTTAGCCTGATGCCAATCTTGGAATTAGGATTGAGTTGGCCCCACTTTTCCACCTGACCGAGCGAGTCCAGATTGACCCAGATTTTGTTTTCAATAAGAAACCTCAGCTCATCCTCATCTACGCCATTGGAGGTGTATACAATCTGGCTGGGTCTAAAGCCCGCTTTCAGGGCCAGCAACACGGAGCCTTTGCTGACGCATTCAACATTTGCACCCTCCTGTCTGAGGAGTCTCAAGATGGCTAGGTTGGAGTTAGTCTTGGCGGCGTAATGGATTTTGAGGTAGGGGTATTGGATGGCGTCAGTTAACTCGCGGTAGCGCTTGCGAATGGTGGCAGCTTCGTAGATGTATAAAGGGGTGTCGTATTTTTGCGCTAGGGCGTTTACTCCGATACCGTCAAAGTGGAGCTCATTATTTTTAACTTCCATTTATCGTATTTTATATCGTAAAAGGAAAACCTTTTAAAAAGCGTCGCGGGAACCCCCGGGACCAACACGTTTGTCTCGCCGGGTCTTACGACCACAGCTGAAGACGCACTTGTTGGTCCCAAGGGTTCCCACTATCGCCTCGTGAGGAGAGGAAAACCCAGGAACGCTCACGAAGCAACTCTTGAAACCTTGGCAGGCACTGGGGTCGATGAGCCTTTGGCTTCCCAACAATTGGAGGTTGATGTCCTCGGAACGAGCCGAGACCACCTCCTTTCTTGCCTGCCTAAGGGTTG
>JAXMKI010000047.1:0-3819 GCA_034374545.1 Patescibacteria group bacterium
GGAAATCTTCCCCACGGGGACCGTCAAAGCGGCGTCGCTAATGCCGCCCTTCCAATCCACACCCAGATCCAGCTTCAAAAGATCCCCCTCCTTGAGTTCATAGGCTCTGGGCAGGCCGTGGACTATGACCTCATTAAGAGAGGTACAAAGAGCGAAGGGATAGGGACTTCCGGCGCCGGTTGGCCGATATCCTAAAAAGGCGGGCTTGCCGCCGTGTTCTTTAATAGCTGCGCGAGTGAATTTCTCAAGATCTCTTAGATCAACCCCCGGCCCCACCCTCGAAGACAATCTCTTTAAGGTGTCAGCCAAGATCCTCGCCGACTGGCGGATCCTTTTGATCTCATCGGCTGTTTTAATGAGACTCATTCTTTCAAATAGGGTTTAATGCTGGCCGATACCGCCTCCAGAGCAGGCATCCCGTCAATCTCAATTATCTTATATCCCCTCCTTCGCATCTCTTCTACGGCAGGCACAATTCTTTGCTTATACATCTCTTCGTATCTGATGGGTATAATCTGAGCGCTGTCGGTCTCATCCCTCCCTCTTTTGGTGTTTCTCTTAATAGATTCTTCCACCGGTATATTGAGCAAAAAGACTACTACTCCTTCCATACCATATTGCTCTCCCAAGAGATCTATCAACCCTTGATGGGATTCATCGCCAAAAGCCTCCTCCAAAGAACGAGGTGAACCGCTAAAGACAATGCTCTCCCCCTTTTGGACTAGGGCGGTTATATCCCCTATCACAGTCTTAGCAACAAAGAATGGGTCGACCAGTTTGCCCGTGTTGTAGTTCCCGTCAGGGACCTCGCCGGCGGCAATAAGTTCTCTTAACCTGGCGCCTGTGTCGTAATGGGTGGCTCCGATAGTATCGGCAATAAATTGGGCCTGGGTGCCCTTGCCAGAGCCAGGAGGGCCCATAACCATTATCGCTTTAGGCATATTAAAAGCTTACAACGAGTATAAGAAGTTTACACCCCCTCGTATTCCCTAACGCCAACTTGAGACTCTACTTGCTTGGCCACATCCAAGACCACCGCCACCACAATCAAGATAGAAGTTCCACCGATAGTTAATACTTGGGTGCCCGTTAGAACTTGGGTAAGAATAGGCAAAATGGCGATTGTTCCGAGAGCGGTAGCGCCAAAGAGTGTCACTCGCTGAACCACGCTTCTTAAATACTGGGCTGTGGGAACACCTGGCCTAATGCCTGGGATGAAGCCGCCGGAGCGCTGCAGGTTTTTGGAAATCTCGTTCGGGTCGAAGGTAACGGAAATATAGAAATAGGTGAAAATGAAGACCAGGATGAAATAGAGCGACCCGTAGAGAAGGTTGTTGTTGCTTAAGTTGGTGGTGAACTCATTGATCCTCAACCCAAGCTCGGGAGAGAAGATTGAAGCGATCTGTCCGAAAAACTGCGGGAACAAAAGCAAAGAGATAGCGAAAATGATGGGGATCACACCCGCCTGCCCCACCTTCAAAGGCAAATAGCTGGAAACTCCTCCGTAGAGCTTGTTGCCCCTCACCCTTCTGGCGTATGAAACGGGCACCTTACGTTCACCCTCGTTCATCATCACGATACCCGTTATCACAACCAGAGCCAGGACCAAGAAGGCGATATAGGTTGGAAGATCGCTAGGCTGATATGAAGCGAAAGCGTTCCGGACGGCAATGGGCAAGCCGCTGATAATACCGGCCATAATTAAGATAGAGACACCGTTGCCAACTTTTTGCTCGTCTATAAGCTCTCCCAGCCACACCAGAAACATCGATCCGGCCACCACCACAATCACGTTCGCGATCATCTGAGAAGCGCTAAAATCGGTCAATATCCCCTGACTAGCCAAAAGCTTCAAGAAGCCGTAACCGCTCGATGCCGCCAAAGGTACAGTGGCGTAACGGGAATAGCGATTGAACTTGGCTCTCCCCTGCTCGCCCTCTTCGTAGTAGAGCTGTTTGAGCCTGGGGAAGATCATGGTCAAAAGCTGCATGATAATGACCGCCGTAATGTAGGGGCCAAGGCCAAGCATAGCCACCGACAAGTTGGACAGCGCCCCTCCAGAGAAGATGTTCAAAAAACCAAAGAACTGATTAGAGCCGAAAAACTGAGCTAGGGCCTGATGGTCCACCCCGGGAATGGGAATATTGGCCAGCAGGCGAAAAACGAGCAAAATAGCTCCGATAATGAGGATCTTGCGCCTTAAGTCTTTAAATTTAAATACCTTAAGTAGTTTCTTGATCATCTTTCTTTATCGGTTTCCCTGCTGGTTTGGTTCCACTCTTGCCTCTGGGGCCGTAGTTCCTGGCACCCCTGAGTTTAGGAGTTTGCTGCATCAGATCGCGTGTTCCGGGCCTCAACTTCCTGCCGGCTCGAGATTTTTGGCCCTTAACTCCTTTGCCTGAGAAAGTACCGCGCTTGCCTCCTCGTCCAATGCGTTTTTTGGTCTTGTTCTTATGCTTGGGTTGTAACTCGTGGAGTTGCATCTTCTCTATTGTACCTTAGCCTTGGGGCTTTTAAGCTTTTTCAAAGCCTCTATGGTAGCGAGGGCATTAGTTAGTTTGTTGGTAGTGCTACCAATACACTTGGCGGTGACATTCTGAACCCCGGCTAGCTTGAGCACGATCCTGGGGGAACCTCCTGCCATTAAACCGTGACCGGCAGGAGCGGGCTTTATCAGAACCTTGGCGGCGCTGAATTTTGCCTCTACCTGGTGGGTAACAGTACCATCCACCAGATCAATCTCGATCAGCTTCTTCTTGGCCTGGGCCTTGGCTTTGGCGATAGCACTTTCCACATCCAACCCCTTAGCTACCCCCACGCCGATCTTGCCTTTGCCATCGCCCAACAAAAGGGTGGCGCGAAAACGGAACCTCTTGCCGCCGGCCATAACCCTGGTTACTCTCCGGATATCAATCACTTGCTCCTGAAACTCCTGGGGCTTTGGCTTGCCCGGACGTCTACGGGGCCTTCTGTCTCTGCTGTCTGTGCTAAATGCCATTGTTATATCTTTAATCCTCCTTGCCTGGCTCCCTCAGCCACGGCCTTGATGCGACCGTGATATCGGTAGTGGCGCCTGTCAAAGACGGCCTCTTTAATACCCACTTCCAGGGCCTTCTTGGCCAAAAGTTTGCCGGCTAAATCGGCTTTCTCGGTTTTGTTCCCCGGATCCTTCACCTCCAAGGAGGTGACGCTCACCAGGGTCTTGCCCTGCGTATCGTCCACCAGCTGAAGCTCGATATTGCGGTTGCTCCTGAAAACCGCCAAACGAGGCTTAGCGGAGGTTCCTTGAAGCTGGGCGCGCACCCGCCTTTGACGCAAAGTCCTCTTTTTTCTAATAAGGTTAACCATTTTAGCCTTTTGAACTTACTGCCTTCTTACCGGCTTTTCTTCTGACGACCTCGCCTTCGTATCGAATCCCTTTGCCTTTATACGGCTCGGGCTTGCGAAAGGCCCTGATACTGGCCGCTACCTCCCCCACTACCGCCTTGTCGAACCCCGATATCTTAACTTTGTTGCCATCCACCTCGACAGTGATGCCCTCGGGTATTTCGTATCTAATAGGATGCGAGAAGCCTAAGTTTAACACTATAGCACTCCCTTCCATATTAGCTTTGTATCCCACGCCCTCTATGACGAGGGTTTTGACATACCCCTCGGTTGAACCAACCACGGCATTTTGGACCAGAGCCCGCGAGGTCCCCCAGTTGCTGACGGTCTGCTTGGTATCGTTTTGGGGAGTGAAGATAACCTGGCTGCCCTCAACCTTGACCTCGATATTGGGCAAAGTAGGGATAGTTAAGGTGGCCTTGGGGCCTTTGA
>JAXMKI010000048.1:0-3307 GCA_034374545.1 Patescibacteria group bacterium
CTCTTCGGCGGATGAGAATACCTACGAGCTTATGAAAGAAAGTTTGGCAAAGGTTGGCGTTATACTAACGGACTTCTTCGCCGTAGGCTATAAAGAGGACTATTCTTTTGCAGGTAAGAACACATGGCCTGTCCCAGAAGGGCAAGCCAAGCTCTTTGAGAAGCCCCGGACAATCAGGATAACAGGCACCAAAAAAGGCGGCGCTTATAACTTCAAGGTTAGTCATACTGATAAGACTGAGGCCTTGACTCACTCTATCGAGGAGCTGCCAGAGACTATCAACGATGTCCTCCTGCGTATCAGCGAGAATAAGCAAGCCGTCAGTAACCGGACGTATGCCTTCGGGACGACGGGTTTAATTCGGTATGAGATGTTTTACCGCATTGTCGACGGCGAGAAACTTATCGTATCAAATGACTCCTTCACCTTTGAGCCGAACCCGAACTATCCCAGAGAATTACAGCCCAGGATTAGGGAAAGGGCAGCGGCAGAATTACAGGTTAAAAGCATAGCGGCTGATATTCGTCCTGACTCTTTATTGATTGATTTCAGGTCGACAGATAGAGGCGCCCCTATAATTGGCGATGATGGAGTTGTTGAAAGTGGGAACGGTCGGGTGATGGCATTGGTGCTGGCTTCTCGCGATGCGCCAAAGCAATTTGCTAAATACTTGGCTGCCTTAAAACAGATTGCCCCGGCCTATGCGCTGAACCCCGCCGATGCTGATAAATTCAAAGTGCCGATACTGGTCAGGGAGAGACTAACGCCAGTCAATCGAAAGGACTTTGCCTATGACTCTAACGCTCCGGTGGCTATGGAGCAATCA
Source organism: Patescibacteria group bacterium (assembly GCA_034374545.1). GTDB lineage: Bacteria > Patescibacteriota > Minisyncoccia > UBA6257 > Colwellbacteraceae > GWA2-46-10. The sequence goes on from JAXMKI010000048.1 coordinate 827, forward strand.
GCTATCGAGAAAGCCCAGACTGATGCCGAGAAGATGACAGTGGCGATGCTACAGTCTATTAAAGTTGATGAAGGGCAATCGGTCGAGGATGCTATCAGGTCGCCGTCCAACAAGTCTTTCGTAACGGCATTTCTTAATAAGTTACCCCAGAACGAGCAGGCTGGGCTTATGGATGCGGAAGGAAATCTTAGCAGTAATGGGGTTCGCCGAATTGTCAATGCCATGTTCGTGGCGACATTAAAGGGCGAGGTAGGATTGAAATTAGCAGCAACCTACTCAGAATCGACTGATTTGAATGTCAAGAATGTTTTGAATGGTATCACTGGTAGCCTTGCTTTACTGGCGCAAGCGGAGGGGCTTACTCTATCCGGCGCCCGGTATGCCGATTATGCTATCGGTGCTGACCTGGCGGCGGCGGTGACTCAGTTCTCAAATATCAAAAAGACTGCCGGCATGACGGTGGCTAAGTATATGGCACAGCAAGAAATGATTGCCAGGCGCTTAACGCCATTCCAGGAGAGGATACTTCTAGCCCTGGATGAGCAGAGCCGGTCGGGTAAGCGGATAGCAGCCATGCTTTCGCTTTATGCCCAGAAGGTTATTGATTCGGCGCCGCCGGGCCAAGCCTCTTTTATGATACCGGGTGAGAAGCTCACCAAAGAAGAGTTATTTGATAGCGCCGTTAATCAGGTTGTGGTTGAGTTAGAGACGGAGCGGGAAGTAGCACGGCAAAAGGCTGAGGCAAAGAGAGAGCCAGCGATGGTTGCGGAAGAAGTGGCTAAACTCTTTGAAAGGTTTGTTGTAAAGTCAAAGCATCCTCAGCCTTATGGCCCGATACAAATAGAGTTTATCCCGGTGAGACGAGGACAAAAAGAGTTTGTCAAAGCAATGGCAAAGAATAAGCGGGGAGAGATTTATCGTGCTTCAAGTTCGGATATTTCAGATGTTACGGATAAACTATTCTTCCAGAATGAGACAGATTATATCGGTGTTGAGCGGTTGAAGGCGTGGCTTAGTGGGACTATTACTAATGACCAAGCATCTGACTGGACACTGGGGCAGATACGAAATTATCTACAAAAAGAAAGCCAAGTCCGACTCTTTGAAACCGCCCGGCTCCGCCAGCAATTAAAGTTTGCTAATTCTTCCAATACCCTTTATAATGGGGTTAGGAGGAATAAAGAAAATGCCAAGTGGAATTTATCCGAGGACACAAAACCAACTGAGAGCAGCGAAGGAGAACCTAGCCAAAGGGAGAACACCCGAAGTTCGCCAGCAAGTGAGACAGAAGTTGCTCCAAAACGCACAAGACCCGAAGTGGCGGGCAATGGTATCAGAGCAAACGAAGCTGGCGATGCACAGGGAAGATGTGAGGGAACGGCACTTAAAAGGATTGAGCCAAGCCAGGGAAATTCACGGAGTGAGCTTTCAAGGGGGGAACGGACAGGAGCCAGTTCAGGCAGTTCGGAAGATGGAGCAAATTTTGGGGGACAGGTTCATACGGGAATACGCAATCCGGACAAAGGGACACAGCACAACGCACAAAGTCCCTTCAAGTTACAAAGTGGACTTCGGGAATCCAGTGGAGAAAATAGCGATAGAGCTAGACGGGCCGTCTCATCACTCAATGAAGAAGCAGGAAGAGGACAAAAAGAAAACGGAAGTGCTGGAGTCGCTAGGCTGGCAAGTGTTGAGAATAAAGCACAACTAGCCGATACCCTGGAGATACTTCAGGGATTGAGGGAAGAGCCAATGGCGCAGTTATTTGAGACGGTTAGCCCTGCGTCAAGACTTCGCACCGGGGCCGATGCTTTACAGAAGCAAATCAATGAGAAGCGGGACCCGGGCTCATCTCACCAGAACTTAACAGCACGGCGAGCTAGGCAAACAGCTAGTTCAGCTAGTGATGCTGATTATCTCGAAGAGACTCAAAGTGCTATGCGGGGACTGGCCGATGCGATAGACGCCGGCACGGTGCCGGCAGTATTAGCCAAAGTAAGCAATAAGGCTCAGGTTGAGCAAATCTTACATAGCCGCTATGCCCCCCCAGAGTTTCATAAGAGCAGTATGAGGGAATTAAGGGAGGTTGCTACCGCTAAAATGCCTTCAGCTCTGAAATTACTCGACCGATTAACTAATCGTGTTGAGAGCCTTGCCCAGTACCAAGTAGAATTGAGGACAGACGAGATACCCGTTATCGAGAAACTTATTGAGATAAGCAAAACCTTACCGAATGAGTACGGCCACATTTACTCACTTGCCTACTTATTGCTAGGCATCAACGCTGGCAAGCGCCTCATCGCCCTGGGGATTGATAGCAAGGAGAAGTTTGAACAAGCGAAAGCGTCCCTGAAGGCTTATGTCTCGGGTCCATCGCCAGAAGTTGTTGCTACTCAAAAGAAACGAGAGCTCGAGGCCAGTCTTATCGGGCGGAAGATACCAGGCTTCTTTCCTACTCCCAAGTCGGTAATAGACGAAATG
>JAXMKI010000049.1:0-5326 GCA_034374545.1 Patescibacteria group bacterium
AGTGAGGCTCATTGCCAAAGCGCTCCCTGACTGCGTTTTTACTAGCTGGCATGCGGGTTTGACCGCCGACCATGATTACTTCGTTAACATCCTCCAGCTTCAAACCGGCACCCTTAGGGCTGGGAGAAGTGACAACTTCTCTTACTAACTTAATGGATTGTTCAATTAGATCCTTGGTCAGCTCCTCCACCTTGGCTCTAGTTAGCTTGAGCACAAAGTGCCTGGGACCGGACTCGTCTGAGGTGATATAGGGCAGGTTAACTTCCGTCTCCATGGCGGTGGAAAGCTCGTGCTTGGCTCTTTCAGCGGCCTCCTTGAGGCGCTGCAGGGCCAACGGATCTTTGGAGATATCTATCCCCTCCTGCTTGCGGTATTCATCGATGAGGTGGTGCATGATAATCTGGTCAAAATCATCTCCGCCCAGATGGGTGTTTCCGCCGGTGGCCTTAACCTCAACCGTGCCTCCTCCCACTTCCAAAACCGAGATGTCAAAGGTTCCGCCTCCAAAGTCATAGACTACGATCTTTTCATCATTTTGCCTGTCTATGCCATAAGCCAGGGCGGCCGCCGTGGGCTCGTTGATAATGCGGCGCACCTTCAAACCGGCGATCTCACCTGCGTTTTTAGTAGCCTGCCGCTGGGAGTCGTCAAAATATGCCGGGACCGTTATAACGGCCTCTTCTATCTCCTCACCAAGCTTTTCCTGCGCATCCTTCTTGAGCTTGCCCAAAACCATGGCCGAGATCTCCTCGGACTTGCGCCATTTGTCCCCCACCTTGATCTCCACTCCCCCATCGGCCGATTCTCTAATGTCAAAGGAGGCGATCTTCTTATCCTTTTGCACCTCTGCGTCAGCAAACTTCCTGCCAATCAATCTCTTAACGGAAGAGATCGTGTTCTCGGGATTGGTAATGGCCTGTCTCTTGGCCAAAAGACCCACCAAACGCTCATTTGATTTTGAAAGGGCCACCACCGAGGGAGTAGTCCGATTGCCTTCTGCGTTTTCCAGGATCCTCGGCTCTCCTCCTTCAACCACCGCCATCGCGGAGTTGGTGGTACCCAAATCGATTCCTAATATCTTTGCCATTTTATTTATCTTTGAATTTATAAACCTTTACCCTGGCCGGCCTCAAAACCTTGCCATTTAGGATATACCCCGCCTCCACCTCTTCCGCTATTAGATCGTCCTGGATTTTTTCTCCGGGGACGGTGGTGACGGCGTCGTGAATACCCGGATCAAACCTTACACCCTCAGCGACCTCCATTCTCTCAAGTCCGCGCCGGCGGAGCAAGTCCTCCAGCTGGCTTTTAATGAGATAGACTCCCTTTTCCACCTTCCCGTCGCGCTCCATGGCTGAGAGAGCCAGCTCAAAGCTATCGAGGATACTAAGCAGATTGCGGATGATGTCTTCACCAGCAAAGCGCACTATCTCTTCAAGTCGCTTTAGCTCGTCTTTTTTGTAATTGGCGAGATCAGCCTTAGCGCGCTTCCAGCCATCAAGATACTCGTCGCGCTCTTCTTTGAGTTTATCTGTCTCGTTTTTTTGAGATTTATCTTTAGGCATTAGGGATACTTAGCAATACAAAGGTATGAAAAGAGTCACTCTGTGTCAACCCTTCCCGCCTTGAATACGTTTAGAACTCTGGATTGGGCTAGTAAAGTATTTCGGACCCATATCGTAAGCATTTCTTGATATAATGCGTTCATGGACCAAAAGGATTACACAAAGTGGCACAAGGTAAAATCGGATATTCATAACAAAAAGAAGAGGCCTTATTTCCACGAAAGAGAGATATGGTTCTGCTCCCTCGGATCTAATGTGGGGTTTGAACAAGACGGACGGGGCGACCTATACCTTAGACCCGTTGTTGTTATAAGGAAGTTTAACAATGAGGTCTGTCTGGTCGTTCCTATGACTAAAAATGTTAAGAAGAGTATACACTACTTCAACTTCTCCTACGAAGATGGTGTAACAAGTACCGCTATATTATCCCAGGTAAAGTTAATAGACACTAAGAGACTGGTATACAAGTCTGGCAATATATCCAAGAAGGATTTTTCTACCCTCAAAAAGAAACTCAGGCAGTTAATTGCCTGAGTTTCCATTCTTACCCCCGAAGGGGAGGGCCGAAGCCATTTGTACCCGTAGTATAGCAAAACCCCCTTAGCCCTGTCAACTGTAGGGGGTAAGGACGATAAATTGAGAGATTCCTACCTTCTCCTATCTAACGCACTTCCCAAGGTCTCTTCGTCAGCAAACTCTATTTCTCCTCCAGAGGGAATGCCGACCCCCAGCCTGCTGATGTTCTCAGTTGAATCCTTGAGCTCTTTAATGATCTGGGCTGCCACAAAATCTCCCTGGGTATCCGGATTGAGGGCCACGATGATTTCTTTGGCCTTCCCGCCCAATTCTTTATCTATCCAGCTTTTAAGACTCTTCAACCTCAATTTCTGATCCGCCTCAAGCACTCCCCCTCGGCCGAGTTCTCCCAGGATAAAATAGCGGCCGTTAAACTTGCCCGTATTTTCAATAGACATCAAATCGGTCTCTTTCTCCACAACGGCAACGGTGCTGTGATCCCTTTTCTCGTCAGCGCAGATCTCGCAGAGCCCTCTACCCTCGTGGATATAGAAACAGCGAGCGCAAATGCCAACCCCCTGCAGGCTCCGGATAGACTCCTCTAACTCTTTTTGAAATCCCTTCCCCTGGCGAATGAAGTAAAAGGCCAGGCGGATAGCCTGGCGAGGCCCGATCCCAGGCAAGGCAGAGAGAATATCAACCAGTTGTTTAATTGCCTTCGGCGTCTTCATGAATTTTCTCTAAATTACGGAAACTAACTTTCTGTTTATCGAAGTATAGCTTAACTGTGCCCAAAGGTCCGTTCCGGTGCTTGGCCACAATGATTTCCGTAATGTTCTCGTCCTCGGACGATACATCCATCCTGCCCTTGTCCTTGGGATGAACGAACATAACGACGTCGGCGTCCTGCTCAATAGAACCGGACTCTCTAAGGTCGGACAATCGAGGTATCTTAATCTCGCGTTGCTCCACTCCGCGGGAAAGCTGAGAAACCGCCAATACCGGTACATCTAACTCCCTGGCGAGTCCCTTCAGCCCGCGGGAGATCTCCGTCACCTGCTGAACCATGCTCTCGCTCCCCGTCCGGGGCTGAATGAGCTGGAGGTAGTCTATGACTATAAGGGCCAAGCCTTTGTTCTCGGCTTGTAGCCTCCTGGCCATGGAGCGCATCTGAATAACGCTGGGAGAGGGAGTGTCATCCACAAACAAAGGAGCGGAGCTTAACTTATCCAAAGCCGATTGGATCATCTGGAAATCCAGATCGTCTTTCAAACGCCCGGTTCTGAGCTTCCACAGATCAACCTGAGCCTCGGCTGCAATGAGCCTGTCTATGACCTGTTCTCTGCTCATCTCCAGTGAGAAAACCCCCACCGGCAGCTTGAGGGTCACCCCCACGTGCCGGGCAATATCCAAAACTAAAGCCGTCTTGCCGTACGATGGTCTTGCCCCCACGATTACCAAATCGGACCGCTGAAGGCCGGAGAGGATGTTGTCGAGCCCAGTGAAGCCGGTGGGAACCCCCCTGAACTTTTCCCCCTCGCCCTCGTGGAGTTTTTCTATACGTTCATAGGCGTGCTTGATCTCTTCTCTGATGGGCACGAAGTTTTTCGAAATGGAATGCTGGGAAACAGAGAATATCTTCCTCTCCACCTGGTCCAGAAAATCATCTATGTCCCCTTTTGATACAAAAGCGTCCTCGGTGATGCCGGCTGAGATGTTGATCAGCTCCCGCAAAATCCTTTTCTCTTTGACTATCTTGCCGTAGTGGAGGACGTGGGAGGATGTGGGAACCGATTCCACCAACTCTGTCAGGTAGCTGGAGCCACCCACCTCCTTGAGCTGTTCCATATTCTTAAGCTCGGAGGTAACGCTTAAAATATCAATCGGCTCACGTTTGCCCCAGAGACGCATGACAGCCTCGTAGATCACCCCATGGGCCTTTTTGTAGAAGTCGTCGGCGGTTAACAAATCCGCCACTGAGGCCACAGCGTCCTTGTCTATCATGAGCGCGCCGAGCACCGACTGCTCTGCCTCTACGTCTTGCGGTGGAATTTTTGGTTGTAGTTTGGCCATGTGAACGGTCCGTATGATGTGTCTTCTATATCGTATCCTAACGACTCTACCTTGCGCCTTAAAGCGTCGCCCTTAACAAACTGTTGACTGTGCCTGAGTAACTCCCTGCCGGCAACCAAGGTCTTGATGTGAACCGGTATTTTCCCAAGCTTGTCCGACCTCCTGAAATCAAGGCCAAAGACCCTGTCCATATCAAAGACCAGCTCCCTGCTCTTTGCGGGGCCAATCTCCGGATCGGTCATGGCCCGGCGCATAACGGCCATGGCCTCGGGGATATTGAGATCATTCTCAATGGCTTCCCTAAACTTTTCCTTTAACTCTTTAACTAGTCTTTTATTAGTCTTGAACTTTTCCTTCTCCGACAAGAACTTGAGCCTCCCCAGCTCTCGGTACAGATTCCAAAGGCCGCTTTGGGCACTGTCCATAGCGCTCCAGGTGAAGTTGAGTTTGCTCTTGTAGTGGGCTCCCAGGGTGAAGTAGCGAAAAGCCAGGGGCATATAGGCTCTCTCTTCAATATCCTTGAGGGTGAAAAAGTTTTTGGCCGACTTGGCCATCTTCTCTCCCCCCACCAGCAAATGCTCTCCGTGAAGCCAGTAGTTAACGAACTTTTTGCCCGTGGCGCCCTCCGATTGGGCGATCTCATTTTCATGATGGGGAAAAATCAGATCAACCGCGCCTGCGTGAATATCGAAAGTCTCCCCCAGATATTTCATGCTCATCGCCGAGCACTCAACGTGCCAGCCGGGCCTGCCCTCGCCAAAGGGGCTCTTCCACGAAGGCTCACCCCTTTTCTTAGCCTTCCAAAGCACAAAGTCCCGGGCTTCACCTTTTCCATATTCGTCGGCGGCCACCCTGGCGTTTTCTTTGATACTAATCTTGCTAAGGCCCACCAGGCGGCCGTACTTTTTGAACTTGGATATATCAAAATAAATCGAGCCGTCTTCGCCCTTGTAGGCCAAGCCTTTTTTGAGCAGCTTGCCTATCAACTCGATCATCTGCTTGATGTGGTCCGTGGCCAGGGGGTATCGCTCAACTTTTTCCAAGCCCAGCTTCTCAATATCCTGCATGAACTGCTTGGTGTATGGCTTGGTAACTTGGGATATCTTCTTGTTCTGACGTTTGGCTTTGGCAATGATCTTGTCGTCGATATCGGTAATATTCATCACCTGATT
>JAXMKI010000050.1:0-2740 GCA_034374545.1 Patescibacteria group bacterium
CTTAATGCCCTTGGCGGTAAAATCGAGCACCCCCGCCTCAAAGGCGTGGGCCGTATCCAAGCAGAACCCTACCCTTGAAGAATCTAGCTTTACTAGCAACTCCGCCAACTCCTCTATGGTGTTGCCAATCTTTCCCCCTCCCCCGGAGGCATTCTCCATGATCAGCTTGGTTTTCCCGTCCTTCACCGTCCCTAAAACTTTACTCATGCCCTCGACTATCCTCTCTAGGGCTTCATCTCTATCACCGCCCCTATCCGACCCTATGTGGAATATGAGACCGTCTGCCTCTATTTTGTTAGCTATCTCAAAGTGGCTGGTCAGATTCTTAACTGACTTTTCAAAAAGTTCTCCCTCGCTGGCAAGGTTGACTAGGTAAGCACCGTGCAGATACACCGACTTCACCCTCGCCTTGGCAATCGCTACTTTGTATTTCTCAACGCTTTCTCTCTCGGGCAAATTCGCCTTCCATTGCCTGGGGGAAACCCCAAAGATCTGAACGGTCTCTGCCCCTATGTTTGAGGCTGCCTCGCCTGCTTTGTATAAACCGCCTGCCACCGATACGTGCGCTCCCAAAAGTGGCCTTTTCACTCTTTCTTCTTTTTGAGTTTCGTCTTTTTGCTCTTTCCGTCTTCAGCTTCTTCCTTCTTGTCACCCCCCGCTTTGGGAATTAGGGGAATCTTGAGTTTAGTGGTTTTCCCCTTGACGGGCTTTTCGCTGATATAGAAGAGGTAGAAGACTGGCAGCAAACCGGCGCTGTTTATAAGAATCAGCAAAACGAACCAGAAAATATCCTTCTTGCGCGCCGCCTTCCATAGGGCAAACCCTTTCCAGATCAGATCCCACAGCTGAACCAGTATCAAAAGTATCAGCTGATTCTGGCTCAAATCACCAAACACTTGTTCTCCCCAAATATCCATATTCTCCATTGTGCCACAAAGCGCCAATCCACAGAAATCCTTACTAGGAGGGCACCGGCGGCGCACAAGGAGAAACCCTCTTTAAACACTAAGCTTGTCTATCTCCTTGGCGAGAACCACATCCTTCTCGGTCAAACCTCCAGCGGAATGAGTGGTTAGGCTGATTTCTACTTTTTTGTAATCGAAGAGCTTAATATCGGGGTGATGGTCATGGGCCTCGGCCAATTCCCCCACCCTGTTTACAAATCCCAAGGCCTCTTTAAAATCCTTCAGAACAAGGGTCTTTTTTATAACCTTGCCGTCCTCCACTAACTCCCAATTGTTCAGATCAGATAGCACCTTCTTTTTTTAAAATCGCTTCTTTTTTCGACTCGCCGAAAGCATAACCCCCAATCCTACCATCGGACTTGATCACCCTATGGCAAGGCACATTGGTATCTTTGTTTTTGTTCATAATATTTCCAACCGCCCTATACGCCCCTGGGTTGCCAGCAAGCCCGGCCACCTGTTTGTAGCTTAGGGTCTTCCCTTTAGGAATTTCCGATACGATCATAAGTACCTTTTCCCTGAATCCCTTCATTGCTTCATTATACCTAAAAAGTAGGAGAGGGGGCTTGGCCTATGCCTTACCCCCTCCGGTTGACGTGAGTCTCTCTGCCACCACTTTGATGGCAAAACTGGCGAGGATCCCGAAGGTCTCTTTCGACACTTTGTCAGCGCCGGTAGAAGCGATCAGTTCCCACTCCCACCTATTCCCCTTCCGATACACCAGATACACGAACTTGTACCCAGCATACCAGAAGGCGAACTTCCCTTCGGTGTTCTCCACGTCCAGTTCGAGAGACTCCGTCATGATTTTGAGACCCCTATACTCGAGGTCTCTGTACCTTACTGTCAAGATTCACCTCCAGTGTCCAGGCTACTTATACCACAGAATAGACGATGCGTCCAGCGCTAAGTCCCATCATAACCATGCGCATAGGCCCTCTTAATAGCCTGGTCGTGAAGTTTTATAATCCTGTCTTTGACCTGATAGGGGTTTTCCACGTCGTATATGAAGAATTCCCGCGACATACCGGCGGTTTGTACCTGAATAGTTCCAAAGCCTAAAAGGGTCGGGACCACTCCCTTCACCTCTACCGTGACATCCTGGATCCTATCCAGCCTGAATTCTGAAACGTCGCGGCTGAAAAGACCAAACTGTTCGATATCTACAATCCGCATGTTGGTAACGATCCACACGTCGAGGTAGTAGTTAGTCCACACTATGAAAAATACTGCCCAGGCAACCGTGAACCAGCCGGCAGCAAGCGCCAGCACGGGCAAGAAGAGCTCTTCGGGCACCCCGAGCGGATCAAATAGCCCGAGCGCTATAAGTGGCACCAGGGCCAAAACGATGGGGATGCCTGAATCTCTGGCCAAGACATACCAATGCCTCCTCAGCTCAAAAAGCACTTTTTCTCCCTCTTTAAGTACCATAACTGTATAGAAGAATGCTTATAGCCATCACCAATAAGAATAAGCCCGTCATTAACGCATAAACCACCAAAAACCGCCTGTTCCTATGAGAGTCAGTGGCATATTCCCTCCAGTGATATGAGAGGGTGACGCCAATAAAGACCACGAAGGACGCGACTAGCAGGAAGACTACCCACAACACTCCCGGAGTTAAGTATTCTAAAATCAGTTCCACTAGTTAAATTCTACCACTTACCCCCTCCTCCACCAACCAACCTATGAATGCCTGATAACGAGTACGTCTCCGTCTTGAATTTCGTAGCTTTTGCCCTCGGTCCTAATCCAGCCCTTATCCCGAGCCTGCG
>JAXMKI010000051.1:0-3298 GCA_034374545.1 Patescibacteria group bacterium
AGATGAAGTAAAAGACGGCTACGAATATCAAAAGGGGAAGAAGAGTAGGGAGCAGAATGCCCATCCAGAACTTAAAGCCGGACTCCTCAACGGTTTCGATTTGAGTGGCGGTCAGCTGCTCGGGTGAGACGCCTAGGTTGACCAGGGTTTCGGTAACGCCTACGCCAGCCTCCTTTTTGGCTACCAACTCAGTATCATCCCGCAGGAAAATATTAAGCTCATCCCCATTGACCTCTATGGACGCGACCTGGTTCTCTCCCAAGAGGCGGGCGATTTCGGTTAAGCTCACTCGCTCAGGTGTCTGCTGGGGAACCTGGTATATAACCGAGAAGATGAGAGCAAGCGAAATTAGGATAACCGTTGCCCTGAATATGCTCTTATACAGATTCTTCTCCATGAACTTGCTCTTTGGGTGGTTCTTCTACGACCAGATTGCCCGAGAGTTTCAAAACTATACGTTTCTCGTCCGCCTTAACTGAGTCGATGGTGAAATCATACTCTTTCCCGGGCTCGAGAGCGCCCTTTAGCTTTTCTACCGAACCGAATTCTGATACGTGAATCAGTCCCATTAAATCATGAGGCAGCTTCACAAAAGCCCCGAAGGGGTTGAGCTTGTATACCGTACCCTTAACGGTTTGTCCTTCACTAAAGACATCCCTGGCCTTACCCCAAGGGTCTTCCTGGAGAGCCCGAAGGGACAAAGATACCTTGCCGTCTTTAATCTCCACCACCTTGGCCTGCACCATATCGCCTATGGCCACCACCTCCTTGGGGTTGTCTATCATATTGTGCGAAAGCTCTGAAATATGAATCAACCCTTCAATTTCCGGCTCATCGGCGAATTTTATAAACGCTCCAAAGTCGGCCACGCCGGAGATGATGCCCTGGATGACGTCGCCCTCGTTGTATTTCTCTAGAAGGCCCTTTACGTTCTCGGCTTCGACTTCTCTCTCGGAAAGGATCAGCTTGTTGGTGCGGGGGTTCAAGGATATGATTTTGACTTTTAGATCTTGGTTCACCAGCTTCTTGAGTTCGTCGGTGACAGTCTGGCGATCACCGCCTTCGCTTTGAGGATAGTGTTCGTTGGATAGCTGGGAAGCTGGCAAAAAGCCCTGGATACCCCTGACGTCCAAAAGCAGCCCGCCCGTATTGGAGCCACTGACCTTGGCGGTGACGGTTTCATCGGCATCTTTGAGGTCCTTAATCTCCTGCCAGGCTTTTTGCTTACCCGCCTCTACTAGTGACAGCTCGATTAGGCCATCTTCGTTTTCGGGGAGGACTATTTTGGCCGTTACCTGGTCGCCCACCTCAAGGTTTTTCAAAATATTCTTGGCGTTTATGAGCTCTACGCCGTAGATGATGCCGGTGCCCACTCGAGGGACGTTAAAATAAACAGCTCGGTTGGCTTTTTCTACCAAAGTCACGCCCACCAACTCGCCTTCGCGCAAAATGGGCATGAGGCTGGGGGTGTTTTTGAGTGTCTGAAACTCCAGAGTTTCCTGTTTTTTGGCTGAAGCGCGCATAAATGCAGGTGTGATTATAGGGAAACCGGAATTGAAAAGCAATGAAGAGACAGGTAAAATTAGGGTAATGGTTATAAGTCTTTTGGGGTCATCTGGGGTTAAGTGCCAGGTGGCTGATTTTAGTCTGGTCGTAGAACCCACAGCCAAAAAGAGGGGTAATATAATGCTATCCACTACCACCGACTTTTTCCTGGACCCCCTAAGCTCAGAAGACAATCTAATTAGCGGTCCGGGAGAATACGAAGTGGAGGGCGTTCGGATCAAAGGTATCAATCTTCCCCACGAGGCCAACAAAGATAATGGCAAGGCGGCCTATAGCGTCCGTTTCGACGATATCCGCCTCGGCTTCTTGCCTTCCCTCTCCCACAATTTGGAAGATACGGAGTTGGATATGCTGGGTGAGATAGATATCCTTCTCTTTGACGTCGAGAGGTCGACTCTGGACGGCAAGGAAATAGCTTCTTTGATTAAAAAAATCGAGCCCAGGATGGTGGTGGCCGTTAGCGACAAAGGAGCCAAGAAACTTTTGGAGGAACTTGGCCAGAAGGCTAAAAGCGAGGACAAGTTGACCCTCAAGGCCAAAGATTTAGATAAAGAGGAAAGCGGCATTCAAGTAGTATGGCTGAAGGAATAAAGAACAAGCGAATAAGCGAGGTAGAAATTACCAAGGAGCTCAAGGAGTCCTATCTCGACTACGCTATGTCGGTTATCGTCGGCCGGGCTCTGCCTGACGTGCGCGACGGGTTAAAGCCGGTACACCGAAGGATTCTTTGGGCCATGTGGAGCTCCGGGGTGACCCACTCCTCCAAATACAGGAAGTCAGCCAATGTTATAGGAGAAGTTATGGGGAATTATCACCCCCACGGGGATTTGGCCATCTACGACGCCATGGCCAGGATGGCCCAGGATTATTCCCTAAGATATCCTCTTATAGACGGACAGGGGAACTGGGGCAATATTGACGGAGATTCTCCGGCAGCCCATAGATACACCGAGTGCCGCCTTTCGAGGATCGCCGAAGAACTCCTGGCTGATATTGAAAGAGACACGGTTAACTTCACCCCTAACTATGACGATACTCGCAAGGAGCCGGTGGTGTTGCCATCGAGATTTCCCAACTTGCTGGTTAACGGATCGGACGGTATCGCCGTTGGCATGGCCACCAAGATCCCGCCTCACAACCTGACAGAGGTCATAGACGCAACCGTTCACCTTATTGGCGACCCCAAAGCAACCTCCGAGGACCTTGCCGAGTTTGTGAAAGGGCCGGACTTCCCAACCGGAGGAATCATATACGACCGCAAGGCCATCACCGCCGCCTACATATCGGGCAAGGGCGCCATCACCACCCGCGCCAAAGTTGATGTGGGTGAAAAACAGATCGTAATCACCGAAATCCCCTATCAGGTAAACAAATCAGATCTTTTAATAAAGATGGCGGGGCTCGTTAACGACAAAAGGATTGAAGGGGTTAAGGACCTAAGAGACGAGTCTGATAAAGATGAGCAGGTGAGGATTGTGGTGGATTTGAAACAAAACGCCGTGCCCCAGAAGATTATGAACCAATTCTGGAAGCACACCGATCTGCAAAAAGATTTCCACTTGAATATGGTGGCCCTGGCAGACGGCATTAAGCCGGAAACCATGTCTTTGAAAGACGTCATTGCAAGCTTTGTGGAGCACCGCCGGGAGGTGGTTGCGCGCAGAGCCAAATACGATCTCGAGCGCGCCAAGGAAAGGGCCCACATCCTGGAAGGCCTGGCCAAAGCCCTCGA
>JAXMKI010000052.1:0-12637 GCA_034374545.1 Patescibacteria group bacterium
GGGCGAATCTTTTCCCGACCGCCTTTGGTCCTGTTGGTAGCTCCGCAAACCAAACAGTGCTGATTTTGATCAATGCGCAATATCCAGCGAGTCTGCAAAGTTCGAAACTCTTCCAATAGGGGAGGGTAATAGGCAGCTGTTTGGAGATTGTAATCCCGATATATCCCCTGAGAGGTCTTAACATCCATCACCCCCAGCTTGCCGTCTATAAGGGCCATGGCATCCACCGTCCCAGCGTAGCGATCAGAGAAGTTAACCACCCTTCTTTCCACCCACTCTGGATCGACTTCCAGACTGACCGTTTCGAGAAACTTTTTAAAAGCCTCGATGGAAGGCTTAATATCATTTTTGTATTCAGGCTCTTTGCCCGTTAAAATAGCCTCGACCGCTTCGTGGACCCTGGTGCCCTCGTCAGCCGATTTTTCCATAATCTCCTCGGCCTCGGCAAAGTTCTCCAGTTCGGCGTAGTATCGGTAAAGGGCCGGCTTAGCCTTTATATTCAAAATAGAGGTCACCCGGGGATACCAGATCCCGTCTATTAAATAACCGTTTGATTCCTTGAATTTGTCTGAATTAGAGTTATTCCACATACCTACATCTAAAAGCCCTTCTGGGGCCAATTTTGGGCCACAAACACGATATTTCCGCCCATTTCACCTATCAATCATACCAGCTTTCTAGCATAGTCCTAACTATAACTTTGTAATCATATTTGACTATGAAACTTTCGATGGGTTTCTCGAAGCTGCTTACTTGTAAGATGGGCGTAGATTTGGGTTGCAGCGATATTCTTGTGGCCTAGAAATTCCTGGATCGTCCGGATGTCCACCCCCTGGGAAAGAAGATCGGTGGCAAAACTATGGCGAAGTACGTGAGGGGTGGTATCAAGCGGAACACCAGAGAGAGCGGCGTATTTCTTAAAGCTCGTCTGGATAGTGCGAGGAGCAATCCTATCCGCACCACTTTTCGTTTCGTAGTTCCGGTAGGTTACAAAGAGCGCCGGGTGGGTGTCGGAGCGTTTCTTTAGATAAAGGCCCAGCCAGTGTAATGATTGGGGGGAGAAATAGACCGGACGCACCCTTTTACCTTTCCCGGTAACCACAATCTCTAATTCTTCCGAAGAAACCTTTGGGATTTTAATCTGCTCACGATTTAGGGCAACAAGCTCAGCAATACGCAGACCGGTGGAGAACAGCGTTTCCAGAATAGCCCGATCCCTTAAGCCCCGAAAGGTCGATGTGTCAGGCCCCTCAAAAAATGCCCTCAGCTGATCCCTGGTAAGAAATCTAACTTGTTTTTCTTCTTTTTCTCGCGCTAAACGAATCTTATCGGGAGGTAGGGAAGTGATGTCTTTCTCCAGCAAGTAGCCCAGGAGGGACCGCAGGGCAATAAGATAGTAATTTTGGGTCGAGCGCTTTAGGGAGCGCTGGCGGGAAAGGTGCACTCTATATTTCCAGACGTACTTCTCTGTAATGTTTTTCGGCGTAATCTCTCCCAAATTGTTTCTATCTAACCAATCAAAGAAGTGTTTTAAGAAGTTGGAATAGTTCTCCTGCGTTTTAGATGAAAGACCTTTCTCAATATCCAGCCAATCCAAAAAATCTGGCATATAGCTCTTCAAGGGTTTTTGGGGTAAAGCCATTGCTTTTAATCTAAATTATACGCAATGGTATTATTACTGTAAATGCCCCTGTGGATAGGCTCCCCTGTTATAGGCTACAGATACTGTTGCGGATTGAGCGTTACCCCAATCGGTACCAACCCGCTCGCGGGAGGGATGGAGAACAATCCTCCCTGCGCCCGGTCGGTGCTGGTTCTCCAGCCGCCCGAGGGAGTGGCGTAGAGACCGTAGTGGAGGTGGGAACCCGTAGAAAAGCCAGTGCTCCCCACATATCCTATCAGATCTCCCCTGCCGACCGACTGTCCCTGGCTAACGGCGCTTCCCGAAAGGTGGGCGTAGAGGGTGGTTAGACCATTGCCGTGATCTATTAGGATATAGCGTCCGTATTGAAAGTTAAGCCCGTTGTAATCAACCCTCGCCACTACCCCATCGGCCCCAGCCCTGACCTCAGTGCCGGTAGGCGCAGCGATATCGGTTCCGTTGTGCGGCCGGCCTTTATAGAATCGAGTCGAGTAAGCGGTCTCGCCGTAGTTTTGAGTGATGATGCCCGTTCTCGCCCCGCTGTTTGTTACCGGCCAAGCCAGGTAGCCCGTCTGGCGCGAAGGGACGCTGGAACGATCGAAGTTCTTGTTGAGCTGCGTCTCGATCTCGGATATCTCTTCGAGGAGTGCTCTTTGTTGCTGCTCGAGGGTTGTTAGGAGACTTTGATATGCTGACTCCTGATTTTCTGTCTGATCCAGCAAGTCGCTCTTTTCTCCTTTTTGCTCATCCAATATTACCTTCCTGTTGACGAGATTGACTACTTCAACTCCAAGCTGGTCTTTCTTGCCAGAGCTCACATTAATTGTCTCTATGAGTTGCTCTTGCAACTTTGCCAACTGAGAAGCCTCAGCCGATATGTTGTTCTGGAGCGCTTTCAAAGCATTGATTTCAGAGAGTCCATCGGCCAAAGACTGGCTGGTGAGAAGAGATTCGAGAAAACCATACTTGTCGCGTCGCTGCACCGCGCGCAACAGGTCTCCCACCTGGGATTGCTTCCGGTGTATCTCTTCCCCCACTTCTTCCGTTTCATAGCTGAGCCCTCTGATTTCGAGGGTGAGTTTTTCTATATTAACTTCGCTGGAGCGCAAGTTGAGGGTAGCCTGTTGGATACCGTCATCGATTTGGGCTATGGCGCCCTGGAGTGTCTTCGCCTGGCCCTGAAGCGACCCGATCTGAGTTTGAGTCTGGGTTATTTGTTGATTTAGCTTATCTACCTCTTTGCGCTTGGCTTCGATCTGCCCCTGCAACTCCGCAGGAACGGCTGCCAGGGCCACCCCACTTTGAACAAAAACCAACCCTGCCACCAAAAGGGTGCTGGCAATGCATACTCCCCTATTTACTGCCTTAGGCAATTTTCTTTTGTGCGTATTCAATTCGTCTCAAAGACTCTTTTTTCCCGAGGGCCGCCATAATCTCGAAGGGACTAGGCGACTTCTCCAAGCCGGAGAGAGCGACCCTCAAAGGCCAAAGCACCTCTCCCCTATTTTCACTCGATACCAGGCCGAGTATCCTCTCTTCCAGCTTATTGGTCTTGAAATCTCTCTCGGGGATACCCTCCACCATTTCGTGCGTCTTGGTGAGGCTTTGAGTAACTCGTTCTTGGCTCATCCCCTTCCAGCTTAAAAGCTCTGTTTTATAGTCTGGTGCCTCGAAATAGAATTGCAATAGTCCCTTGGCCTCGTCGAGGCGCACAATGCGCTCTTTAACCGAAGAGATCATCACCTCATTGGGCTGCCAGCCCTCAGGCAAGAACTCTTGGAGCTGGGATCTAAACTCCTCCATGTTCATCTGTTTGAAATATGAGTTGCTCAGCCAGTCCAATTTGTCCTGATTGAAGACGGCTCCTCCCCTTTGCACCCGCTTCAGAGAGAATTCCTGAATGAGCTCATCCTTGGTGATGACTTCACGGTCCCCCTCCGGGTGCCATCCTAAAAGAGCCAGGAAATTGATGACCGCTTCCTTCGCGTATCCCTTTTGGATGTATTCCCGCAAAGCGGTATCGGCAAACCTTTTCGACATTTTGCTTCGATCTGGATTGAGAATGATGGGCAAATGGGCGAACCGGGGCATATCAAAACCGAGGGCTTCCCCCAGCGCAATCTGTCGGGGCGTATTGGATATGTGATCTTCGCCCCTGATGACGTGAGTGATCTCCATGAGGGCGTCGTCCACCACCACTACAAAGTTGTACAAGGGACTTTCCAAGTCGCGGGCGATCACCGTATCTCCAATCAAGGCGCCGTCGAAGACGATCTTGCCTCTTATGATATCTTCAAAGGAAAGTTCCTTTTCCGGGATCTTCAACCTCACCACAGCCCCTTCTCCGGAGGAGATGCGCCTGTCCGCCTCCTCTTTTGTCAAAGAGCGGCACTTCCCGGAGTATTTCGGTGCCAGCCCTTGAGAGAGCATGGCTTCATTTTGTGCCTTCAGCTCCTCCTTGGAGCAAAAGCACCAATAGGCCCTGTTTTCCTCCAGGAGGCGCAGAAGGTGTTCCTTATATACCTCACCCCTGTCGCTTTGCCGATATAGCTCATCCCACTCCATCCCCAGCCACTGAAGGCCACTTTTGATATCTGCCTCGAATTCCTCCCTGGAGCGCTCCTTGTCAGTATCCTCAATCCTCAAAACAAAAACCCCTCCCTCGGAACGGGCAAAAAGCCAGTTGAAGAGGGCGGTTCTGACACTCCCTATGTGCAAAGGTCCGGTGGGAGAGGGCGCGAACCGGACCCTCACTTTGGTGTCTTTTACCATCAGCTATATCTTAAGATGATGCGAGCCAAATTTGAAGCCGCATCGGGTTTGTAGAAAGTCTTGGCTGCCTCCCCCATGGCAGAGAGTTTTTGAGGATTAGCCAGCAGCTCTTTGATGTTGTTGAGAAATATATGAGGTAAAAGATTGTCCTGTTCCATGACAACGACTCCTCCGGTTTTTTGATACTCCAGGGCATTCGCCTGTTGATGCCCATTGGCCGCCCAGGGCAAGGGAATGAGGATTGATGGCTTGCCAAAAGCAGCAATCTCGAAAATGCCGCTGGCCCCAGCCCTGGAGACCACCAAATCGGCCCCCTGCAAGGCTATGCGAATATCTTTTTCAAAGAAATCTATCGCTTTGTATCTGGATTGAGTCTCTTCCGGCAGATCACCAAGCACCACCCCGACCTCTTTCACCACCCTCTCATAGTCAACCTTGCCAGTTTGGTGAAGAACCTGAACTTCTCCCAGCAGATCGACTAAAACGTCCAGGATGAAGTCGTTGATACTGGTTGAGCCCTGCGATCCGCCCAATATCAAAAGCAGCGGCTGGTGGGGGTCAAATCCGAAATAGCCTCTCCCCTTCTCTGGCGATATGGGCTCTGTCAAAAGATACCCCCGGATCGGATTGCCGGTTTGCACCACCTCTTTGCCTTGGAAGTGGATCGCGGCGGCGGCAAAGGATATGGCCACCACCTCGGCAAACTTTGCAGATATTCGGGTGGTAATACCAGGAATCGCGTCCGACTCATGGACCACGACGGGGATGCGATAGAAGCGGGCCACCAACACCACCGCCAAAGATCCCGGGCCACTCTTGGAAAAAACCACATCGGGCATATACCAATATATCTTCCAAAGAGCTTGGAAAAGGCTATATATGAACTTGGGGACGTCTATCAAATTCTGCCAGGCCAAATAGCTCCTCAACTTGCTACTAGCCACCCTTTGAACTTTGATATTGTTCTCTTCGAGCAAGGCTTTGAAAGGACCATGCGCCCCCAGGTATCTAACCTCCAGGGGCACCTGATTGGCAGCGGCCGCGGTCTGCAACTTTGCCACCACCGCCACTATGGGATTGATGTGCCCGGCTGTACCGCCTCCGGTTGTCAGAACCCTGAAATGCTTCATTTAACTGTTTCTTTGGACATTAAGCATTATACCCACCATGGTCATGAAAATCGCCAGCGAGAAGTTCCCGTAGCTGATAAAGGGCAAGGGGACTCCGGTGGTGGGGATGAAGGCCGAAGCCGATCCAATATGGACAAAAGCCTGCAAGCCTATCACGGAAGCGAACCCCACCAGGAGTAGCTTGCCGAACTTGTCCCTGGTTTTCCGAGCTAGCATCATGCCCCTAACGGTGAATGCCAGAAAGGCGAAGATAACCAGTAAAGAGCCGATAAAGCCAAACTCCTCGGCGATAATGGCAAAGATCGAGTCCCCCATGCGCTCCGGCAGCGAGCTCTTGGCAATCGACTTGCCATATCCCACCCCCCACCAGCCGCCGGAACCGATGACGGTCAAAGATTGGTTGACTTGGAATGAGGTATTTTGGGCATCAAGAGAAGGGTCGAGGAAGGTCTTCACCCTATCCAGCCGGTACGGGGTGAAGACGATAAAGCTTGCCAAGAGCAAGACTCCAACCATCGTCATGATGCCGATAAAGGACAAGCGCGCGCCCGCCGCCAGATATATTGAAAGAGCCACCACGGCAATGATGGCTGCCGCGCTGGTTGAATTCTGGAAAAGCAAAATCAAACATATAAAGCCGACCATAGAGGCAAAGGGAATCAACCCTTCCGAAAAACTCTTCTCCCTAGAGGTACGCCGCTCGCTGGAAAGCCAGGCGGCGAGGTACAAAACTAGGGTCAGCTTCAAAAGCTCCGAGGGCTGGATAGTGAAAGGGCCCAGGGGGATCCAACGCTGGGCACCCCCTGTCTCTACTCCGAGAGGGGTAAAGAGCACGAGTAAAAGGCCCACGCTTCCAAGCAGGATAAGGGTGGATAGTTTTTTGTATATTCGATAATCAAGAAAATAACCTGCTAGGAAGCCCACCAAGCCAATGCCCATGCCAAAAATTATCTGGTCTTTTAGATAATAATAAGGGTCGTCGTGGTTAATCTTGCCCAAATCAGAAGAAGCAGAAGCCAGGACTATGACACCAATGCCCAAAAGCAAAAATAAGAACAAGGAAAGAAGTAGATAATCCATTTTTCGGCTGCCTCTTCTGGCCATCTTAGTGTCTAGTGCGTTTTACGACTTTGCCTTCCAGTCTTTGTTGCCCATAGACCTCGCCGTTCACTACTGTTTCGCGGATGCCGTAGTCGTCCTTGCCCAATATCACCAGATCAGCCGGCCTCCCCTCCTCTATGATCCCCCGATAAGGGATCCCAAAGAACTTGGCTGGCGCTCCGCTAATCTTGAAAACCGCCTCTTCAATAGAAACCAAGCCCTCGCTCATAACGGTCCTGAAATACTGAGGGAAGGCACTGGCCGCCTCTTCGTTGGCTCTCACCCCCCCGCCGGAGCGCGAGCCGTCGCTATTAGCCGTGATCAAAGCGGCTTCTTCCGACAGAGCGCTACGGAGCAAGCTAGCATTTACGTCCTCGTGGATTAAGGTGGCCTTTAGCCCGCTTAGCTCCATCAGCCTCAGCATTGCGTCTATGTAGCTACTTCCCCAATTATTAGCTATCTCAACGATACTCTTGCCCGCCAGGAAGTGTCTGGTAGGAGCGCTCGCCACCCGGATGCTTCTAAAATCAATGCCTTGCCACTCCTTCTTAGCCGCATTTATATACTTCACCTGTCTCATCTTCTCTACTGCCTCCCGGGGACTTGCGTGCTCTAAAACTTTGGGCAGGAAGTTACGTATATGTATCTCGTTGGCGCCGTGAGGCTGAACCAAGAAGCGATACTTATCATCCTTTTTGTTGGCACCCTTTATGATTGCCACCGCTTCTTTAAAATCTTTGCTGGAGCCCCTGGCGGGCGTCACGCCATCGATGATCACCTTAACCTTGGATCCCTTGGCCATATCGATGATCTCTTTCGCTGCCTTGGCGTATCCCTCCTTGGAGCCGGCGATGCCAACCGTGCACACCACCCCCAAACTATCCGCCAGGCGCAACGTTTCGCTCAACTCCCCCCGCGTATTTACCTGGTCCATCTGGAGGGATATACCCAAAGCGCCCTGCACAATAGCATCCCTTAAGACTTTGTGAATAACTTGGAGCTCTTTTTTGTCTATCAACTTCCGCCCGCTGGTGATATCGCCGCGCACATTGGCATAGCCAGCCAAGGTCCCGAAGTTGATGCCTAATCTGAAGCGCTCCAACTCGTCCAAGAACTCCCTGACGGTATTCCAATTGGTGTTCACTCCGGTGTGATCGGCAAAACGGTGAACCGATTCAATGGTGCCATAGACCACGGGTGCCAGGGAGAACCCCTGCTGACCCCCTATGATAGTGGTCACCCCTTGCCGCACAAAGATATCCTGCTCCGGGTCGGCGAAGATACTAAGCGAGTGGTCGGAGCGGTTGTGAACATCGATAAAGCCGGGCGTTAGGAAATGCCCCAGGCCTTCTATTATCTGGTCCGCCTTCCGACCCCGGATCTCACCCACCGAGGATATAAATCCACCCTGTACCAAGACATCCGCCTTGAAAGGCTCCTTGCCCGTACCGTCAACTACTTGAACTCCCTTTATTAGCAGGCTCATTAACTCAATTATAGACCGAAACGGGCCTCAGTCCGAAGCCGTCCCTTAAAACAAGAGTCTATCCAAGAAGAACATGGCCAAAGCGGCTCCCACTCCCATCACCGATATGATCCAAAATCTCATGGTAATCTGGCTCTCCGGCCAGCCTAGGGCTTCAAAGTGGTGGTGGATAGGGGTGGAGAGAAAGATTTTCCGCTTAAAAAGCTTTTTGCTGATGGTTTGGGCTATGACTGACACCGATTCCACCACCGGCACTATAGCGAAAAGGGGCAACAGGAAAACCGTGTTGGTGAGCATGGTGATGACGCCCATGGTGATGCCAAGGGCCATGGCCCCCGTATCTCCCATAAAGAATTTAGCCGGGTAAATGTTAAACCACAAAAAAGCCAGGAGGGCTCCTAAAATGACTCCGATCATAGCTGCCAGGTCGTACCGGCCAAGAGCGAAGGCCACTATGCCCAAGGCCGCGTATATGAAAAGAGAGACTCCTCCCCAAAGGCCGTCCAGGCCGTCGGTGATGTCGCCCGAGAAAGCGCTGGCCACAATTATGAACATGAAAATCGGCACATACCACCAGCCGATATCAAAATTACCCAAGAAGGGTACGTGGATAAGCTGCCAGTCAAGTTTGAAGGTAAACCACCAAGCGCCCACGACCGATATCAAAAAGTAGACGACTAATTTGTGAGACACCTTGAGCCCCCCGCCCTTATCCCCCAAGCGCATAACGCCCAACACGTCATCAAAGAGCCCCAGCAAGGCTGCGATCAGAAAAGCCGCCAGGGGCAAAAAGGTCTCGGCTCTGTCTACGAAACTCAGATATTCCCAGAAGCCATCGTAGAGGTATGCTAACAGCCAGAGGGTACCGGTGGTAATGAGGAGGGTGAGCCAGATGGTAAGGCCGCCCATGGTAGGTGTGCCTTCTTTCTTTTTGTGAAGACTCGAAAAAATAGGGCTCTCTTCAGAAACCCTAATTTGCTTGCCTGCTCCGGCCCTCCTTAGGCCTTTTAGAATAATAGGCGCGAGGGTGAAAGCCACCACAAAGGAAATTATGGATACAGTTACGACTCTTATAACCTCTATCATCATAGCTCCAGAAGTATCTTTTGAGTTTCTCCAAAACGATCTTTTGATCCCAAAACCACAATCACCACCGGTTCGCTAAATCCTCCCACGCTGAAGACAGAAATCAGATTGCTGTCTGCCTCTGGCAGGGTCCCGGTCTTCCCTCCCAAAAAGTCGCTCCTGGCAGAGAATCGGTTGATGTTTATCAATTGTCTAGCCACTCCGGTGTTGGTGTCAACAATAATATCTGTGGATTGCCTGGTGATCCTAAAAAACTCTTCGTCACTCTCCCAGACATACCTAACTAGCTTTAGCAAATCCTCAACCGTCGATTGATTTTGGACCGAGAGCCCCGTCGGTTCCACAAAACGGCTATTGACCATACCCACCCTCGATGCCACTGCGTTCATCTCGGCCACAAACTGTTCCTCGCCGTAGTTTTGAGACAAGGCCGCCGCCGCATCGTTGCTTGAGACTATAAGCATGGCTTTAACTAGGTCGCGTACGGAGAAGAGCTCTCCCAGTTTAAAATCCCCCGTGGTCCCCACCGTATCAACGGCTCTTTGGCTTATGACTACCGATTGATCTGGATCCATTAGAGTTTCTGCGACGTAAGCGGAAAGTAATTTGGTGATAGAGGCAATGGGCCAGCGCTTGTCTACCTTCCAGCCTGTGAGCTGTTTGCCGCTCATAAGGTAGGCGCCGGCTGCGACCGCCGGTTGGTCCTCAACTATTTCCGCATCGTCGATGTTAGTTTGAGAAGTGGATCCCTTAGCCAATTGGGCATCTGCTACCAGGCTGGTGTTATCAAGCTCGGGCGCATCGCTCACCTCAGCCAACGGCTCGGCTTCGATCTGCCTCGTATTGTTAACTGAAAGGGCAACCCCCATCACAACCACAAGGGCTAATCCCATTAAGAAAAGGACTGTGTTATTGGCCTTCTTCATCGCCGTTAATTAAGGTTTGCGCCAGGGACGTGTATCTTTCATACTCGGGCAACTCCTTGGCAGAGGTAACCCCCATATGCTTGAGAAAATCAAAAGTGACTTGGTAGATATATCCCCCCGTCTTTTGAGGGTCGCTCCTGCGCTCAACAAGACCCCTAACCATGAGGTTGCGTAGCATAAAGGCGCAGTTAACTCCTCTGATATATTCGATTACGGCCCTGCTACAGGGACCAAGATAGGCAACGATGGTTAGAGTCTCCAGGGCTGCCGGGGTCAGCTTGGTATCCAGCTCTTCTTTAACTAACTTTGACACCAAATCAGAGAGCTCCGGTGCCGTCACCAGCTGCACTTCGTCCTTGCCGATAACTAAGTCCAATCCCCTATGATCATCTCTTAAAGTTTCCTTTAGCCCCTCAAGGGCTTCGCTAACTTGCTTCTCGTTGGCCTTGGTCAAAGAGGCCACTTGCCTTAGAGAAATCGGCTCTCCGTAGACAAAAAGAATGGCCTCTATTTGGGCCCGTAGGTCTTTCTTTCCCTCAGCCATGGTTGTGAGCTATTTTAATATCTGCAAAAAGCGCGTCCTGCTCCACGCTAATATTGGTATCTTTGAGGAGATGAAGTAGCGCCAGGAACATAACGACCACCTCCGGCTTCTGCTTGCCTTTGCTCATATCGGTGAAACTGGCTTGAACCCTCTGACCAATCCAGCCCAAAAGCTCCTTGATCTTCTCCTCCAGATTGACCATCTTGACCTCGCCCTCCTCCATCTTTTGCAGTTCCACGAGTCCCCCAGCCAGATCTTTGATATATCCGTGAAGCTGTTCGGGGGTGACTTTTTCTGAGAGATAGAAGCCCTCGGGGATATCGCTCAAAAATGTTTTACCATACGATACGTGTTTGCCCCAGAGAGTATCTATAACCTTCTCCCCTTCTCTTAACTCTTTATACAGCCTTAAACGCCCCTCCAACTCCGCCATATCGCGCTCCTCCTCCTTGGATGGGGCGAGGTGAGGCAAAAGAGCATGCGATTTTATAAGAATAAGCTTGGCGGCTACCACCACGAAGTCAGCCACCTCTCTGTGTCCAACCTTCCCCCCTAACTTGGCTACGTATGCGAGGAAATCGCTCGTCACCTCAGCCAGGTTAAGCCTCGTTATCTCCAGTTGTTTCTCCTCGATCAGTTCTAGAAGTTTTTCGAGCGGACCTTTAAAGTCCGCCATATCAAGCTCATATTTAGAAGATGTTTGTGTATCCATTAACTATCGAGGGTTTCGTATTCCATTCTAGTCTAACACCCCCTATAATTAAAGCGATTTTCCCACCCTATGGCTCTAGCAATTTATCGAAAATACAGACCCAAAACTCTATCCGACCTAATGGGCCAAGAGTTGGTGGTGGAGGTCTTGGGCAACGCCGCCCGTACCGATATGATTAGCCACGCCTATCTCTTCCACGGCCCCAGGGGAACCGGCAAAACGACCGCCGCCAGAATCCTGGCGAAGATTGCTAACTGTGAGACCAGGGCCAAGGACCCTGCCTTCCGCAAGCAGGGGGAACCCTGCAACAAGTGCCGTTCTTGCCTAGAGATCGATGCCGGCAGAGCTCTGGATGTGGTGGAACTGGACGCCGCCTCCAATACCGGAGTGGATGACATCAGAGAACTAAAGGAAGGCATCAGGCTCTCCCCCACCTCGTACAAATACAAAGTATTCATTGTCGACGAAGCTCATAGATTGAGCAAAAACGCTTTTGACGCTCTTTTGAAAACGCTCGAGGAACCTCCCGCTCACGTCATCTTCATCCTGGCCACTACCGAGGCCGAGAAAATCCCGGCCACTATCAGCTCGCGCACCCAGCGCTTTCATTTCAGACGCCTCCCCATCCAGCTCGTCCTGGAAAAACTCCAAAAGATCGCCAAAGAAGAAAAGTTCAAGGTTGATACGGATACCCTCGAACTCATCGCCACCGTTTCCGAGGGGAGCTTTCGCGACGCCGAATCTTTACTCGAACAAGTCATCAGCATGGGTAGTAGCACGTCCCTTGAGGCAGTGGAGCGTATCTTGGGTAAGGTTGGCTTTGTACGCACCAATACTTTAACCGGCTATCTCCTCCAGGGAGATCTTCCCGCTTCCCTGGAGTATCTGATGGAGATAAATGAAGCTGGATTCAACCTGGTCCAACTGACTAAAGACCTCATCCATTACCTCCGCCGCATCCTCGCCTACAAGTTCGACCCCAAGGTGGAAGAGTACTTCAAGCGCGAGATGACCAATGACGAACTGAACGAAGTCAAAAAACAAGCCGCCAATATCAAAGATGCTGACAAGGCCATAGAGCTCACTAAGTCTCTTATAAAAGCATACTCCCAGATGCGCTACTCCCCCTTTGCGGTAGTGCCGCTGGAGATTGCCATTATTGAGAACCTGAAGTAGTTGCCCCTTTCCTTTGGCTCAACCACAGATTTGTGGTATTTTTCGCGCACGGTAGAAACCTC
>JAXMKI010000053.1:0-14386 GCA_034374545.1 Patescibacteria group bacterium
GAAGATGATTAGTAGATTCAGCCAATTCTTTGAGAAAGAAGCAGAGATCAATCAGCTAAAAATCATCAGTATGGATAACCACTTTGAAAGTGGCTTAAAAGAAGCATTAGATTATTTACGAAGCTAAGTTCGGCACCCAAACCTCACTACTGCTCATAACCTCAGTTCTAACGTCCTTCACGATGCCACCCCGGGATTATAAATTCTTATATGTTCCTTTAGATCGACGTTCTATAGCCAGTACGAAAATAGTTTTGTCCTTTCCCAACTGATAGATAATACGCAGATTTCCCTTACGGACTCTGTAGATATCTTTTCTTCTCCTAAGCTTCTTTACTTCCAGCGTGCGAAAATCACCAGATTTCAACTGGAGTAGCAACTTCTTGGCAGTTCTTCTTTCTTCAACACTAAGTTTGCTGAGGGCTTTGTCTATTTTGTCCACTACAGTCGAGTTAAGAGAGTATTAATGTCAACACCACCTTTTCTGATTGTGGTGAAGTCTACCACCTCCTCCCAGGGCTCTTTATCTACAGGAGCAACACGAAATAGGGGTTTAGAGCGCTTGAAGACGATAACTTCGCTGTTGCGAGCCTTTTCTACATATTTACCGATATCCTGTCGAAATTCTTTTAATCCAACCTTAGTCATGGTTAACTTAAGTTAAACTTAGGGTTAACTTTTGTCAAGCCTCTACTAAATCCGGCACCCAAACCCCTCTATTCCTCACAATCTCGGTTTTAACGTCCTTCACGATGTCACCCAGATTTTGGAAACCCTCTTTTGCTGATCTGGGTATAGCGATTTTTGTTCTAACTTTGTTATTGTTAAAGCATGGAGCGTGCCAAGTTAACTTGTTCTCGCTGTAAGCATGGGCAAAGCGTAGAAATCCCCGAAATGGGCTGCTTGGCATTTTACAGATGCAAGAAATGCAAGGAGGTTATCTCCGTCTCGGAAAAGAGCCGAAACTGCTGTGTTATTTGCGAGTACTCTGACAAACAATGCCCCGCTTCTCTGAGCAAGTAGAAGTAATTGGACAACACCTCAATGACTCAAAAGAAAAAGAAAGTCATATACATTCACGGTCGCCTAGGGGCCGGGAAAACGAGTACCGCTGACGGGGTGGCAAAAGTGCTTGGATACGATCGTATGTCCGCCGGGTATTTCTTTCGCAAAGAGGCCGAAGAGAGGAATATGTCGCTGGTGGAACTGAATCAATATATCCAAGGAGACCCATCGGTTGATATAGAAGTCGATCAAAGACAGAAAGAATATATCAACTCTCACGAGGAGGTAGTTCTTGACGGCAGGTTAGGATTTTATCTCGCTCCTGAAACTATTTTCAACGTTTTCCTGGAACTTGGGGTAGAGATTGCAGCTTTGCGCATCTTATCGGACAAGATGGAGAACCCGGATCGCAAGTCCGAGACAGCTAATGATATATCAAAAATGGTGGAAGATCTTAAAAAGAGAACTGAGCTAGAGAGGAGAAAACTGAAACAGCTCTACGGCATCGAGGACTGCTTTGATAAGAGCCACTTTGATCTGGTGGTGGATACCCGAAAACACAACCTGGATGAAGTGGTTGATATAGTAATAGGGGAATATAAGAGGTGGCTAGAAGAATAAAATGTGGTCGGTATAATTAAGATATGGGCAAAGACGTACTCGTAGGAGGATTGGTGGGCATCTCGCTGCTCTTCTTTATGGGCTTCCTCTTTTATGCATACGGCAACGTAGATTCCCCGAAAGGTATAGATAGTTTTGAGGCCTGCGCCAATGCTCCAGGTAGCGTGATTATGGAGTCGTATCCGGAGCAGTGCCGTACGCAAGGGGGCAAAACTTTTGTTAATGAAACGCAAAGAGAAGATCTTGATAAAGATTTGAGATCAACCTGCGGCGGCGAGGGCAAGTGGCTCGAGGAGTACGGGGAATGTGAGGGAGTGTCGGAGGGCTGGTGCAACAAAAGTGGGGGTAGCTTTGACGAATGCACTTCAGCTTGCAGGCATAATGTAGACCCCGGTGCGCCCTGCATTTTGCTGTGCGTGCCTGTTTGTGAATTCTAGTTAGGTGGGGGAAAATAATGCTTGTAATAAGTTCAAAAGCTCTCCGTCTTTAGATTTATGAACAACGGAGTTAAAACTGAGCGTGCTCGTTACATATTCCCTAACGGTGCCATGGTCGTTTCCCAGCCAAAAACCGCTAAAAAAAAGTCTTTCTTAGAAAAAAGAGCCAATTTCCAGATGACTTCAGTCGCCTTCTCCTCGCTCGATAGTCTCAGCGAGATCCTGACCAAACAGCAAGCGGAGATAGAGATGCTGTATATACAGCTCAGGGACGCCAAAGATCCCCAAAAGGAAGCGCACCTCAGAAGCCACCTTAGAGAAGCTTTGGCCTCTTTGTATAGCACCACGGATAGCTACAAGCGGATGATCATCAACCTGGCTTCAGTAGATATGTGATTCTCCGGGGCGGGGAGTGGACTGCGGCGGACTTATTAATATAAGGAGGCTAACCCTCCTTAACTTATTTGCTATAATAGCGCTATGCGTGGATTTATTGATTTTATCCGTGAGCAGGGAGTAGTGGGGTTCGCGGTAGGTTTCATTATAGGAGGCGCCATCAGCAAGATGGTCACCTCTCTCGTAGAAAACATCATCCAGCCCCTTCTAGGGTCGCTTTTGGGCAAAGCGGGGGGGCTCAACTCCCTGGCCGTGGGGCCAATAACTTACGGGAAGTTTATAACCGCTTTTGTAGACTTCTTGGTTATAGCAGCCGTTGTCTATTTCATCTTTAAAGGTCTTGGCCTGCACAAGTTGGATAAGAAAAAGAAGTAAATCATGAGTTTTATTGAAGCTATAGTCCTGGGAATTGCCCAAGGCATTACCGAGTGGGTCCCTGTCAGTTCAGAGGGGGTAACTGTTCTCTTGGGAGTGAACTTCTTTGACGGCATTACCGCCACCGAGCTCATTAGGCTATCCTTATATCTGCACCTGGGGACCTTTCTAGCAGCCCTTTTTTATTTCCGCAAAGACGTGGGTGCACTCCTGAAACAGCTTTTTGGGTATAGAAAGGCTGATGAAAAGGTTAAAGCCACCCTCAACTTTTACGTCTTGGCTACTCTGGTGAGCGGCGGTCTGGGGTATATCCTTATTAGAAGCATAGAGGGCTTGGAAGGCTTCCTGGGTTCGACCAGTAAAGCCATTGTTATCGGACTCGGTGTTTTGTTGCTTGTAACCGGCTTTTTCCAGCTGGGTAAAAGAAGAGCTGGGCAGCGGCTCGCGGGGGATGCCAATTTGACCGATAGTCTTTTAACTGGAGTGGCCCAAGGGTTGGCAGTGTTGCCCGGGCTGTCTCGCTCCGGTATGACCGTAGCCACCTTGCTCTTGCGGGATTTTGACGATGCCCAATCCTTAAAGATGAGCTTTATCTTATCCCTCCCCATAGTCTTAGTGGGCAACATTCTTCTCAATACGACCAGATTTGTCTTCACCGGCGAGCTTTTCATGGCTCTTCTGCTGGCTTTTCTCATAGGGCTGGCTACTATTCACGCCCTGTTGAAATTCGCCAAGAAGATTCGATTTGGCTATTTCGTGATCTTTTTTGGAGTACTCGTGCTCGCTTCAGTTTTCATCTAGATTATGAGAAAGACTTTGTTGCAGTGGATAAACGAAAATCCTGGGTATGTCTCTACTGTCGCCTTTTTCTTATGGGGCGCCTTAATAGCCTTGAGCGCGCCCGTCATGGCCAGCTGGTGGGCCTTGCCGATACTGCTAGTTGCCTACGTTATAAGCGGTGCGGGCATATACTTTGGATATTTAAAGAATAAAGAGGGTAAGCGAAGCGTCTTGGGCATCGTCCTTGGGGTGGTGACCATGCTGTATAATTTGAGCCTCAGCGCCCTTTATCTGTTAATATGAGACTAAAGGTCGCCTAACTTATTTTGCCTGAAATGGAACTCTCAGTTTTTCTGGGACAGGTGGTCTCCGTGTATTTCATCATTATGGGGGTTGCTATGTTCCTCAATAAGGGAGAAGTGGTAAAAGCGGCCAAAGAGTTTGCCGGAGCCAACGCCAGCATGGTTTTCTATGGATCGGTGGTCCTCATCATTGGTTTACTGATGGTCTTCTCCCACAACGTGTGGGACACCCTCTGGCAGTCAATTATCTCTTTCGTAGGGTGGGCCGCCTTGATTAAGGGAACCCTGGCAGTAGCCTTCCCGAAGATCATGAAGAGCATGAGCGCTGCGATAGCCCAGCCTTCTTGGGTTAGAGCAGGGGGCCTTCTGTGGTTGGTAGCGGGAGCATACCTCGCCTCCCGGGTTTTCTAAAGAAACTAAGTATTGGTGAAAAAGTCACCCTCAGGGGTGACTTTTTCTTTTGCTTAGCTACGAGAGTGTTGGTAGGATTTGGAGGTGAAGCTGTTACCCAAGTATCCCAACCTGACACTTTTCGGGTTTTCTATTCTGGTAGGCGTTTCATTGGCCTACTTTGGCGTGTTCGACGAACTCTTTGGTAGCCTGGGAGCCCTGGGGTATGTTGGCGCCTTAGTGGCGGGTATTCTTCTCCCTATCACCTTCACCGCCCCTATTGCCACCATTACCCTTTTTTATCTAGGTGGGCACTACGACGTGGGGACAGTTACGCTCCTCGGGGCTGTTGGGGCGTTAATCGGAGACTTAGGCATATTTATCTTCGTCAAAGACGGGACCATGGCCGAGATTGAGGGAATCCGCTCGGAATACAGGATAAATCACCGCACTCATGGCCACTACCGCCGCCACCGGGCCCTGGTGGATCTTTTTAAGTCCAAGCCGTTTCACGCCCTGTCCCTTTTTATAGGAGGCTTGCTAATCTTGTCGCCCTTTCCGGATGAGCTGGGGATTGCTATCTTCGCTTCGTACAAAGTGAATATCAAAAAGTTCATTCCCCTCTCCTTAACTTTGAATACCATAGGGGTATGGTTGGTGGTTATGGCCGGGCATCTTTTCGTCGGTTGATAATTTGCCACGCCCCAGGGAGGTATGTAGAATTTAGGCATTAAGTTAAGGTCTCGAGCAAATGGACAAGCAAATCAAAAAACTAATAGAGGAGGAGCTGGAGCGTCAAAGAAACACCCTGGACTTGATCGCCTCAGAGAATATGGCCTCAGCCGATACGCTGAAGCTTCTCTCATCCACCCTCTCCAATAAATATTCAGAAGGGTATCCCGACAAGCGCTACTATCCCGGCAACACCTACGCGGACAAAGTAGAAAAACTTGCCCAGGCCAGGGCTCTTAAGCTTTTCGGCCTCAATCCTAAAAGGTGGCACGTCAATATGCAGCCCTACTCTGGGTCCCCCGCCAACTTCGCAGTTTACTTTGCTCTAGTTGAACCGGGGGAGACTATCATGGGCATGAAGCTGGCCGACGGAGGACACCTTACCCACGGCCACAAAGTTTCCGCCACCGGCAAATTCTGGAAGAGTGTTCAATACGGTGTTAACCCCAAGACGGGCAGGGTGGATTTCAAGGAGGTAGAGGCCTTGGCCCGCAAGCACAAGCCTAAAATAATCGTTTCCGGTTTTACCGCCTATCCCCGCACCTTCGAATTCAAGAAATTCAAAGCCATAGCGGACAAAGTTGGAGCCTATCACATGGCAGATATCTCACATATTGCGGGTTTGGTGGCCGGAGGGGTCCATCCCTCTCCTTTTCCCTGGACCGATGTGGTGATGACCACCACCCACAAATCTTTGCGGGGGCCCAGAGGCGCCATGATCTTTACCGACGGCAAATCCAAAACTGCCAAGAAGAACAGAGTTGATCTCCCTTCGGCCATAGACAAAGCCGTGTTTCCAGGACTCCAGGGGGGGCCGCATGATAACGTGACCGCAGCCAAAGCCCAAGCCTTTTTCGAGGCCCTGAAACCCGAGTTCAAAAAGTATGCAGCCCAGATTGTGAAAAACGCCAAGGTCCTGGCCGAGGTCCTAAAGGACAAGGGGTTTGCTTTGGTAAGCGGGGGTACGGATACCCACTTGATCTTGATGGATGTGCGCAGCATGGGGGTAGACGGTATGGAGGCTGAGAAAAGACTGGAGAGGGCGGGTATTATTGCCAATCGCAACTCGGTCCCGGGCGACCCCTCTCCCTTCAAGCCTTCCGGAGTGCGTCTGGGTACGCCTTCCCTAACTTCCAGAGGCATGAAGGAAAAGGAAATGAAGCAAGTGGCGGAACTTATCTACAAAGCCATTCGGGGTGAAAGGGGAGTTAAGGCAGAGGTATTAAAGTTATGCAAAAGATTTCCGGCCAAGAAGTTTCTGGCGAAATAATAGAGCGCCTGAGGGCGCTACCCAAGCCCAAGGGAATCCTGGCGGCGGTCGTGGTGGGCCAAGACCCTACTTCTGATAGTTTTTTGCGTCAAAAGGAGAAAGTCGCCCAAACCCTCGGGGTGGATTTCAGGCGGTATCAGTTCCAAGCAGACACAGACAACGACGCTTTGCGCAAAGAGGTGGGGAAGCTAAGTGCCAGTAAGAGTATAGGAGGCATCATCGTTCAGCTCCCCCTGCCGGAAGGCCTCAACAAACATTACGTCATCAACGCCATTTCCAGAGAGAAAGATACAGACGTTCTGGGGGAACGGGCTCTGGGTGCATTTTATAACGGACGCAATAGAGTCTGTCCTCCAGCGGTGGAGACGGTAAAAGAGATTATAGAGAGGCAGTCAGTCAATTTGGGTCAGAGCAAGGTGGCGGTGGTGGGCCTGGGGGCACTGGTGGGTAAACCCATAGCCCTTTGGCTCATGGGCCAATGCAAAGAGATATACCTTATGGACAAGGGCAGCGACTTGGCTGATCTTAAAAATGCGAATCTAGTGATATCGGGCGTGGGGAAAGCCAATTTAATAAAGTCTGAGCTTCTTAAAGAGGGCGCCGGCGTGATTGATTTCGGTTATTACTATTTCGAGGATGGCCGATTGGCGGGAGATCTTGATATGAGTAGCGATTTAGAGAAGCTTAGCTTTTACACTCCCACCCCTGGCGGCACCGGACCCATCTTAGTGGCTAAGCTGATAGAAAACTTTTATAAACTAAACGAAGATGTTTAAGCGAATAGCCGTTGCCCTGGGCGCTTTGATTTTGCTATCTGCCATCGGGTTCACCTTCCAGAACTTCCTTAGCAAAGACAACCTCATTGAGATTGTCAAAGATGAGGAAGCTAAAGAGCCTGAAGATCTGGCTGTGCTGGTTATGGGACAAGTTGCTCCCGGCCAAGGCGGCCGTTGGCACTTTTCTCCCAATTTAACCGACGCCATAGTCCTGGTTTACTATAAGGCAGAGACCAAGACCATTAATCTTATTTCTCTCCCCAGAGATCTCTACGGGAAGTTCGGCGATTCCTATTTAAGGCTGAACAGGGTTTTTATGAGCGGCAAGATTGAGGATTTGATGGCTGCTATGCCCGAGATGACGGGGATAGAGGTTGATAAGTTTGCCGTGGTGGATTTGGCGGTGGTGAGCGCGGCCGTAGATAGCCTTGGGGGAGTGGATGTAGATTTGCCCTCGCGAGTGGTTGACCCGGTAACCGGATTTACCCTCCAGGCGGGGGTGCAGAAGCTAAATGGCGAAGATGCTATTTGGCTTATCAGAAACCGCTTCGCTCCCCAAGGGGACTTCTTCAGAGAGAAAAATCAGCATTTGGTGGTGGAGGCAGCCCTTCAAAAATACGAGGGCCTATCGCCCCTGCGCAAAACGGTATTTGCTTTTAGGATGTTGCCCGAAATCAAAAAGAGTCAGGCCAACTTTGACCTAAACGATCTTTTCTTTGAGTTTGGCGGGACCGATAAGCTTAATTTTAATAGTATCGTCCTGGATTTTGATACGGGGCTTTTGCTGAGCAGCAGTATCCAGACCAGTACCGGCGAGAGCGCCTACGTCCTTATCCCCAAAGAGGGGATTAATGAGTACTCAGTCATGAAGGCCTTTATTGAGGAGCGGATCCGCTAGATCTTCTCCTGCTCCCGCTTGGCTTTGATGACTGCTTTCTCAATTTCTCCCAGAAGTTTTTTATTCTCCTTGAGATTTTGGCGGACCGTCTCTACCCCCACACCTAGTTTGTGGTCTTCGTAGCTGTAGCTGGCACCAGCTTTCTTGACTAGTCCTAGCTCTAGGGCCAAGCCAAGCACGTCGCCTTCGTAAGAGATGCCCTCTCCATACATGATATCGAACTCTGCCACCTTAAACGGCGCTGCCACCTTGTTCTTGACCACCTTGGCTTTGGTGCGCGAGCCGACAATCTCCTCTCCTTTTTTGAGCTGAGCTCGGCGGCGGATATCTATGCGTACCGAGGAGTAGAACTTGAGAGCCCTTCCTCCCGGGGTAGTTTCCGGATTTCCCCATAGAATTCCGATCTTCTCGCGCAGCTGATTTATGAAAATAACAATAGTGCCGCTTTGAGAAGCGATGGCCGCTATTTTGCGCAAAGCTTGGGACATCATGCGCGCTTGCAAGCCGATGAACTTGGCTTCCATGTCTCCCTCAATCTCTGCTTTGGGAGTGAGGGCGGCTACGGAATCAATTACCACCACGTCAATCACCTTGGAACGGATAAGGCTCTCCAGGATATTCAAGGCCTCCTCGCCGCTGTTAGGCTGGGAGATAAGGAGTTCTTTTATTTTGACACCTATTCTCTTGGCGTATTCCGGATCCAGGGCGTGCTCAGCGTCGATGAAGGCCGCTCTGCCTCCTTTGGCCTGGGCTTGGGCGATAGTCGATAGAGCCAAAGTTGTTTTCCCGGAAGACTCTGGGCCAAAGATCTCGATAATCCTTCCCTTGGGCAGGCCTCCCACCCCCAAAGCCAGATCCAAAGACAATGAGCCGGTGGATATAGAGTCTACATCGACTCGCCTGGCGTCGCCAAGCTTCATAATAGCCTCCTCGCCGTACTTGCTGCGCAACGACTCGATGAGGCTGTCTAGATCGTTGGCCTGCTCCTCCTTACTGGTTTTCTTCTTGGCTGTCATCTGTGGGTTGGATTGCTTCTTCTGGGGGGAGCTGGTAGAAAACCTGCTCTCTCAAGATAGTTTCTCTGCCCAGATACCGGTTGACCTTGAAGACCAAGGTGTTTAAGCCGGGCTCTAGCTGAACTTGTTTTTCGAAATGCCCAACATCATCAGTATAAATGATTTCTTCATTTAAGGTTAGCCTATCCTCTGGATTAATGAGGCCGCTGACGGTGATTACGGACTCCTCCGTCGTATCGGGCAAAGACACCTCTATGGTGGGTCTTCCCACAATGCGGTTGAAATTGAGGGCCAACAACACTAATAGCGCCACGCTGGCCACGAGCCCTATGACCACGCTCCGATTCATCCTTTTCAGGGCAAAACGATTAAAGGGCAATTTATCCTTTTCTCCCGAGGAATGAGTCTCGGAAGAAGATCTATACATCTGCCAGAGATGGTCGCTTTCGGCGCCCAGCACATTGGAGATCTTAAAAAGGTAGCCTCTGATATAGGGACGGGCGGGCAAATTGTCAAAATCGCCCTCTAGGATGGCATCTACGAAGCGGCTGGGGATGTCTGTCAGATTGGCCAGCCGAGCCGGGCCTATGCCCTTGGCCTTCATGAGCCTCCTTATCTCCTCTGTTATATCTTCACTGTCAGCCATAGTATTCATCGTCTTCTTCCTCGTCTGCCAAGAAATTCTCGGTTTCCTTAGGCCCAAGCTCTATTAGTATCTCTCTGGGCTTTGAACCGTCTGCGGGCCCCACTACCCCTTTCTCCTCCATAATATCCAGGAGTCTGGCGGCCCTGGCGTATCCTACGCGCAACCTTCTTTGAAGCAATGAAGCCGATGCCTTCTTGGCTTTGATAACCACATCCAGGGCCTCGTCGTATAGATTGTCGTCATCCGAGCCATCCAGGCTGTATAGATTGGGCTTCTCGAGGGTCTCGCCCATCTCTTCGCTTAAAGCATCTCCCGGTGCGCCTCGGTTCTCGTGATTGATAAATTGTACCACCTTGGAGATTTCGTCTTCTCCGATGTAGTTGCCCTGGATACGTTTGGGCTTTGAGTAGTCGGAGGAGATGAAGAGCATATCTCCGCCTCCCAGCAATTTTTCGGCGCCCGCCATGTCCAAAATGGTGCGGGAATCAACCTGGCTTGCCACTTGCAAGGCTATGCGGGAAGTAATGTTGGCTTTAATGAGGCCGGTAATCACCTCAACCGACGGCCTTTGGGTGGAAACCAAAAGGTGGATGCCGGTGGCGCGAGCCATTTGAGCCAGGCGGACAATAGCCCCCTCAACTTCCCTTCCGTGCGTGCTCATTAGATCAGCCAATTCATCGATTATGATCACCATATACGGTAGCACCTCGTCGTTGCGATCCTTGTTGTATCCAACAATATCCCTTTTGCCAGCATCGAGCAGCAGTTCGTAGCGTCGCTCCATCTCTTGAATAGCGAATTTCAAGGCGGCCACCGCCCTTTTGCCGTCTGTAATGACGGGCGAGAGTAGATGGGGGATTCCGTCATAGCTCGAGAGTTCAACCTTCTTGGGGTCGATCATAATAAACCTCAAAGTGGCGGGGGAGTTTTTATACAAAAGAGAGACTATGAGGGAATGAATGGCTACTGACTTGCCGCTGTTGGTAGATCCGGCTATTAAAAGGTGGGGCATCTTGGCCAAGCTGGTAAAGATGGGGTCGCCCGCCACGTCCCTACCCAAGGGAATACTCAAGCTGCCGGTGGTTTTAAACTCGGGGTAGTTGAGGAGGGAGCCCAGGCGCACAATGCTGGCCACCTTATTGGGCACCTCTATACCGACCAGCGATTTGCCCGGGATGGGCGCTTCAATGCGGATTGGGTGAGCCGCCAGGGCCAAACTCAGATCTTGGTTTAGGGCCTCAATACGGGAGAGCTTGACGCCCTCGGCTGGTTTGAGGGTGTATCTCGTTACCTTGGGGCCGATAGTTATCTCCCCCATCTCCACCGGAATACCAAAGCTGTCTAGGGTGCGTTTGATAATATTGGCATTGGCTCGAAGGTCGCCCACCACCGGTTTGTCCGAGGCGGTCTTTAAAAGCTTTAGGGGTGGGAACTTGTAGTTTTTCAAAGTGGCTGCCAGCGCTCCCTCGCCCAAAAAGCCAAAGCCCTCCGGTTTCGCGAGTGCCTTGGTGTCTGCCTCTTCTTCCCTGGATTCGCCGTGTACGGTCGGTGAGTCATCGGATGGCTTCTCATTAATCTCCCCGGGCATGATGATGCGGGGCTCCTTGTCTTCTTTTTCCTCTCGGGGTTTAAAGTTGATGCGCAAGGGGATGTTTAAAATGGCCAAGATGGAGGCGGCCAGGACGGTTAGGTTGATAACGATCGAGGCTCCTTCACTAAAGAATGTTTCTAAGCCTCCCAGGATCTCTCCGGCGAGCCCGCCCGCGCCCTCGACCACGATATCCAGGATGCCGAGTCCTGCCAGGACGAAAAAGATCGCCCCTATGATCGTGGGGGTGGCCAGGAACTGCCTGTTCTTGGTCAAGGCATTTATGGCAGATAGCAGAAGGGCCGTTGGGACCAGGTAGTAGCCCCAGCCCAAGACGGTTTCCAGGGCGGTATAAATATATTCGCCAAAAGGCCCGGCCCACTTAAAGCCGGATAGCAGTAAAAGTACTGCCAAGCCGAGGAAGATAACGGCCAAGATGCTTGTTTTGGTATCGGGGTGAAGGCCGCGCTTCTCTTTCTCTTTTTCCTCCTCCTTGTTCTTACGCTTGCGTTTTTTAGCCATGCATCATCATTTAACAACAAAAAGGCGACCAGGGGAAGCTATCAGTGTGCTACAATCACAATAAAATGGGAGACAATTTTTCTGACAAAAAGGGAATATTCCGCGAGTATGATATTCGCGGTATTTATCCAACCGAGATAGACGAAGCTCTAGTGAAATCTATCGTGAGTACGCTAGCGCAGAAACTTTTTATAAAAGGAAAGGTGGTTTTAGGATACGACCCGCGCAAGAGCTCGCCCAGCCTGCGCCAAGCTGCCCTGGAGGCCCTTGAGAGGTTTAATGGTATCGAAGTGGTGGACGTCGGTCTCATAACTACCCCCGCCCTCTATTTCTTAGTTAACAGGCTCAACGCCGCAGGGGGCATTGCCATCACAGCCTCTCACAACCCCAAGGAATATAATGGTTTGAAGGTTGTGGGGAAGGAGGCCGTCTTTGTGGGCGGAAAAGAGGTCTTTAAATTGATGCAATGAATTACCTGGCCGAATACGCGAGTTTTCTAAGCAAGTCAGCTGATCTAAAGACTAAAATAAGGGTGGTTTTTGACGCCTCTGATGGCACGGCGGGTTTGGTGTTGAATGAGTTGTTGCCTCAGATTCCTCAAATAGAGGGAGTGATCATAAACGGTGAGCCGAATGGAGATTTCCCGGCTCACGGGCCCAATCCTTTGGGAGAAGGTGCTCTGGTCGATTTGCGCCGGGTAATAATCCAGAAAGAGGCAGACTTGGGAGCAATCTTCGACGGGGACGCAGATAGGGTACTCTTTCTGGATGAACAGGGTGCCTTGCTTGATTCTTTTGAGACCTTCAGACTTATTAAAGATCGATTCGAGGGCCCTTTCGTAGTGGATGTCAGGGCTCTGGCCAGATTCTCCATGCCTGACATCCCGGTAGTTGAGAGCAAAGCCGGGCGTTTGTTTATCTGGGAAGCTATGCGTAGGGCGGAAGCCGCATTGGGTGTGGAGCGCACGGGCCATTTCTTTTTCAAAGAGTATCGATATTTTGACTCAGCTATCTTGGCGAGCATTCACTTAATGAATGTAGTCTCGGAGCTTAAAACCAAGGGGCAGCGGGTCTTTGAGGCGGTGAAAAAGATGCCTAAACTTGAGTACCCCCCGGAGATTAATTTTAAAGTGACCAACCCCGTGGAGTGCATAGCGAAAGTAAAAGCGAAATTTAGCGGTGGAGACTATGAACTCTTTGAGCTTGATGGGGTAAGTGTCTATGGAAAGGATTTCGCTTTCAATCTCCGCCTATCTTCCACAGAGCCCCTTGTAAGGCTCAACCTGGCAGCACGCAAGAAAGACACTCTAGAGCAAAAGCTGGCCGAAATAAAAGAAGTTCTGGAAGTTAAGTGAAGGAAGACAAGATATACCTAGACTACGCAGCTTCCACGCCGGTAGATAAGGCGGTCTTGAAGGCCATGAAGCCGTATTTCAAAGATGAGTATGGCAATCCAGGCTCCATCCACTCCTTTGGGCAAAAGGCCAACGCCGCCATAGACCAGGCTAGAAGTGCGGTGGCTGATGAGTTGGGGGTTGAGTTTGACGAAGTTGTCTTCACCGCTTCCGCCAGCGAGGCCAATGATTTGATTATTGACGGGATTTTCGAGGGCAGTGGCATTGAAGAGCCCAAGATCATTATCTCGGATATAGAGCATGAGTCGGTGAGCCAGACGGCCGATAATCTTGTAAGCCGAGGGGCTCAAGTAGTACGACTGCCGGTTTCTCAAGATGGGTTTGTGGATCCAGATGAGTTGAGGAAACTGCTCGATGAAAAGACCATCCTGGTTTCCGTAATCCATGGTTCCAATGAGATAGGCACTATTCAGCCCTTGGAGGAGATAGGGAATGTCATTGAGAGTTTCCGCAAAGAAAGGGGTCTCAGATATCCCTTGCTCCACACCGACGCCGTGCAAACATTGCCCTTTATGAAGATAGATACTCATTTATTGAAGTTGGATGCCTTAACCTTGTCCTCCCAAAAGATATACGGGTCCAAAGGCGCCGGGGCTTTGTTTATAAGCAAAGACTTTTTGCCCAATTTACGGCCTCAGCTGGTAGGCGGCGGGCACGAATTTGGCCTCAGGGCCTCTACCCCCAATGTGCCGGCCATAGTCGGTTTCGGGAAGGCTGTAGAAATAGTTGCTCAAAGAAGAGGTGAGGAGGGCAAGCGGCTAATGTTACTTAGAGACAAACTCCTAAAGGGGTTGCAGACAATCGAACCCAATTTGGAAGTTAATGGCAGTATGCAAAACAGGCTGCCCGGCAACTTAAGCATATATTTCCCAGGCCGTGAGAACGAAGATTTGGTCATAAAATTTGACATGGTTGGCGTAGCTGTCTCCAGCGGATCGGCTTGCTCAGTTAAGGCAACGAAAGTGGCCAGATCAGTATTGGCTTTGGGGTATTCTGAGGAGAGGGCTGCTTCTAGCATACGCTTTACTTTGGGAGAGCCTACTACCACTGGGGATATAGACCAAGCGGTGAAAAGGGCGGAGAAGGTTCTAGTCCGATAAGGGGAGCTCGTTACAAGCTTCTGATTATTTTCTCCAATTTTGAGATAAGCTCTTTCGAGTTGGAGTACTCCATAAAATTATCCGTCACCTCTTTTAGGGACTCGGAGGGTTCTAACCC
>JAXMKI010000054.1:0-8625 GCA_034374545.1 Patescibacteria group bacterium
AACGCTCTTCTCCACGATATGCACGTACAAGAAGTCGCCGAAGTCGATGCTCTTCTCAAGAATGGCGCCCACAACTTCATTGGGGATACGCTTGATGAACATCTCGGACAGACCTTTGCCGGCGCCGAAGAGGCGGCCGTAGAGCTTGATCCTCTCATTGCTGGTGAGCTTGAGGTGGGGCACAACCACATCCGCCACTCGATTGGCAAACTGCTCAGTCTCCGGGTCGAAAAGACCCAAGGCCGCAGCCACAGCTGGCCCTTTGCCCTCATCGATGGCTTTACCAAGCTTCCTGATGAATCCGAGACCCTCGGATACGGGATCTGTGTCGGTCATTATCTTCCTTTCGATCATTTCAGTTGCGATTCAGTTTTGAAGGTGCCTTGTGGGCGGGAGAGGACTCGAACCTCCAAGCCTTGCGGCACTAGGTCCTAAACCTAGCGTGTCTACCAATTTCACCACCCGCCCTTAGTTGGAGATACCTTATTAGAAGAACTAGCTAAGCGCAACCCCAAAGGGCTTTGGGGCCCATCTCTTTACAACCCCCCTAATCTGCGGTATTATGGGCGAGGTAGAAGTTCCGCGCCTGCCCGATAAAAGCAGGCCAAATTTATCTAAATGCTCACTCATAGAAAGAAAAGTAATATTATTAAGGAACACCAACTTCACGAGAAAGATACAGGATCAGCTGAGGTGCAGATTGCCTTAACCAGCCGCCGTATCGATGAGTTGGCCACCCATTTGAAAAAGCACCCTAAGGACAAGCACTCCCGCAGAGGGCTTTTGGGCATGGTCAGTCGACGTAGAAGGCTTCTTCGCTACCTTTTAGAGAACACCCCCAACAGCTACAAAAAGGTGGTTAAAAAACTAGGCCTAAAAAGCAAGTAGAACTATTATTTAAAAAGTCGATTCCTTATTAAGCTCCGGTACTTGTATAGGAGCAGATAGATAAAATGGCGATTATTCCAAACAAAGAACAGAGAGTAGGTATCTTCATCGATATCCAAAACCTCTATCACAGTGCCAAGAACCTCTACGGAGCCAGGGTTAACTTCGCCGAGTTGCTCAAGCGCCTCACCAAAGAGCGCAAACTGGTAAGAGCCCTGGCGTATATAGTGCGCTCCGACCCTTCAACGGGAGAAGAGGCCTTTTTCGACGCATTGGAGAAAAGCGGTATAGAGTTGCGCAGCAAAGATATTCAAATCTTCGCCAGTGGCGCCAAAAAGGCTGACTGGGATGTGGGCATTGCGGTTGACGCTATCCGCATGGCAAACATGTTTGACATCATTATTCTGGTATCCGGCGACGGAGACTTCGTACCCATGGTTAAATATCTCCAATGGGGGCTAGGCAAGGGAGTAGAGGTGGCAGCCTTTGGTAAGACCACTAACGCGGGGTTGCGCGAAGCGGCCGATACCTTTATTGACCTAGACGGTCTGCCTAAGGTAGTGTTTAAGGCACCCACTAAAGAACAAAACTAACATTTAATGGATTTAAGACGCACTCAATTTAGTATTAACGTTGCCGGAAGAGACCTCACCCTTGAGGTCTCTGACTTGGCCAGTCAGACCAACGCCTCCGTATTAGCCACCTACGGCGATACCACCATTTTGGCGACCGTGGTCATGGACAAGGAAGATCAGGCATCCGACTACTTCCCGCTGCGCGTAGACTACGAAGAAAAATTCTACGCCGCAGGCAAGATCTTGGGCAGCCGCTTTATTCGCAGAGAAGGCAGGCCCTCCGACAACGCAGTCCTCTCGGGTCGTCTGATAGACAGGGTCATCAGGCCTCTTTTCGACCAGCGCATTCGCCGCGGAGTCCAGGTGGTCCTAACTATTCTTTCATACGACGGAGAGAACGATCCGGATTTTGTAGCTTTGATGGCCGCTTCCAGCGCCCTGGCTATCTCAGACATTCCTTGGAGCGGTCCGGCGGCAGGCGTGCGCATCGCCAAAACGGACACCGGCTTTGTCCTCAACCCCACCAATACCCAGGCGGGCGAGGTAACCAAAGGCAACTTCGATGCCTTTGTAGCCGGCATCTCGGAGCGGGTGAATATGATCGAGCTCGGCGGATATGAGGTCGGTGAAGGGGATGTGGTTGAGGCTTGTGAGGCGACTCTGGCGGAAATCAAAAAGTTAGTCGATTTCCAAAAAGAGATAGTAGCCAAGGTTGGCAAAAAGAAAGTAGCGCTTGAGATACCCGCCCCACCCGAGAATTTGGTCAAAGAAGCCAAGGACTTTTTAGCAGGCAAACTAGAAGAGGCCGTATACACGTTAGATAAAGCTGAGGGGCAAAATAAGCAGTTCGATTTGGCCAAAGCCTTGAAGAAACACCTGGAAGAGAAAGATTTCAGCCAGGAAGATCTATCATATCTCCCCAATATCTTGGAGGAGGAGACAGAGGCCCTTATCAAAAGCA
This sequence comes from Patescibacteria group bacterium, assembly GCA_034374545.1. Taxonomy (GTDB): domain Bacteria; phylum Patescibacteriota; class Minisyncoccia; order UBA6257; family Colwellbacteraceae; genus GWA2-46-10. Next base: position 2,425 of record JAXMKI010000054.1, read on the forward strand.
ACATCCTCGAGAGTGATAAACGCCCCGACGGTCGGGCTCTCAACGAAGTCCGCCCTTTGTATGCTGAAGTAGGCACCCTGCCCCGTATGCACGGCTCGGCCATTTTCGTCAGGGGCACCACTCAAGCGCTGGCCGTAACGACCTTGGGCGCGCCGGGAGACGAGCAGATCGTGGAAACGGTTGAGTTCTCCGGCAAGCGCAAATTTATGCTCCACTACAACTTTCCACCTTTCTCAGTGGGAGAGGCCAGGTCTTTCAGAGGTCCGGGGAGGCGAGACATAGGACACGGCGCCCTGGCCCTCAAGGCCATAGAGCCCCTTCTGCCAAGCGGCCAAGATTTTCCATACACCATCAGGGTCGTCTCAGAGATTCTTTCCTCCAACGGCTCTTCCTCCATGGCTACCGTATCCGCTACCAGTTTGAGCTTAATGGACGCGGGAGTTCCCATCAGTGCCCCCGCCGCCGGCATCGCTATGGGTCTGGTTTTGGGCGAGGGCGGCAAATACAAGATCCTGACTGACATCCAAGGACCAGAAGATCACTACGGAGGGATGGACTTCAAAGTGGCTGGCACCAAGGACGGCATCAATGCCGTTCAGCTGGACGTTAAAGTCGATGGTCTGACCTCGGAGATGATTAAAGAGACCATCACTCAAGCTACCAAAGCCAGACTCCAGATCCTTGAGGTCACAGATGCTGTACTTGATAAAGCCAGAGCAGACCTTTCTCAGTACGCTCCTCGCATCCTAACCATTCAGATTTCACCCGATCGCATCGGCGAACTTATCGGCCCCGGCGGGAAGGTAATCAACGCCATGATCGAAGAGACGGGCGTGGATTCCATTGACATAGAGGACGACGGTATGGTGATGGTCACCACCACCGACGTGGTCAAGGGGACAGAGGCTATCAGGCGCATCGGCGCCATGATGAAGGAGTATGAGATCGGCGAGATCGTCGAGGGGGATATTATAAAACTGCTGGATTTCGGAGCTATTGTCGATCTGGGCGGAGGCAAAGATGGCATGGTCCACATCTCCGAATTCAAAGACGCTTTTGTTAAGGATATTAAAGAAGTTGCTCAATTGGGCGACCACGTAAAGGCCAAAGTCATCAGCGCCGAGAACGGCCGCATCGGTCTTTCCGTCAAACGACTCAAGGCGTAATCAAACTTATTCCCATTATCCACAAAGCACGCTTACGCGTTTGTGGTAATATAAGTGTATATGGAAGGAACTAATGATCAGCCGGGGGCCGTTCCGTTAAATGACGGGTTGGACAACAAAGTAAATCCCATGTCGCCTAACTTTATGGCCGGTAGCAGCTCGGGCCAGCCTGGTCCACTGCAGATGCCAAATAATCCACCAACAGGAGGTACCCTAGGAGCCGTTCCACCACCAACACCACCCCCACCTCCTCCACCTCCTCCAACTCCGCCGGCACCGCCGATGCCGCCCACTCCCCCTTCGGGAGCCAGTCCGGTACCACCTCCACCGCCAAAGCAGGTTGATATAAGAACTATGGCCAGCGACCAGGAGTCTTTGAAAAACAGCGGTGGTCTTGGAATGGCGCCCCAGGCAGTTAAACCCCTAATGGGTAAGGCTCCGCGCAAGATTGATTCGGCCGGCAGGCCAGTAGTAGGAGGTGATAAGAAAAAAGCCCTCCTGATAGGCTTGGGGATAGTGGTCTTCCTGGCCGCAGCCGCAGCCGTGGCTAATTATTTTGTATTACCCATCTTTTTGTCAGACACTGAACTGGCCGAGCCGCCGGCGGCGCAGGAGATAGAAGATACAACCGTTACGCCAACCGTCCCAATCTTCGTTCACACCAGTTATTTTGAAGGAGCTGCTGAGGGCGGCAGCGTGGAGGTTAATGTTAACAGCGTTAGTGAAGCCAATATAGCCGCCGCCTTGGAGCAAACCGCCGCCAATCGGGTTCTCCAAGAAGCGGGAGCCATTACCGAGTTTTATATAACCGAAGGACTGACGGGGTCACCGGTACAGGGAGCAGACATCCTAGCCGCCCTTCTACCAGACGTTCAATTCACGGTTGATATAGATGAGGGCTTCACCGGGTTCATGTATAGCTACGGCACGGAGGCTCACCCGGGATACATCTTTGCCCTCGACGGTACAGCCGAGATGGAAGCTTCTTTCAGGGATACCCTTGAGAGCTCCAATGAACTAGGCAACTTCTTCTTAGTCGACCCGGGCACCCAGACAGAGGTGGGATTCAAAGACGGGGCCGCTATCGCCAGCGGAGGGAAGTCTCGTTGGATCACCTTTTCAGGAGAAGGCATGAGCCTCGACTACGGGATCAAAGGTCCCTTTGTGGTCATCAGCACTTCTTTTGACGGGTTTAAGGCAGCCATTGCTAAATTGGGGACTGTTATCCCAGGGGCAGAAGCAGAAACAGAGGCAGAAGTTCCGACCGATGATACGGCTACGGATATCGAGGCTTGACCTGCAGAAGCTGGTGGTATAAATTGAGTGCAGAACAAGGTCCGCTTCAAGCGGACCTTTTAAGGAAATAAAACCCATGGATTTAAAAACAGTTCTCCAGGCGGTAAATCAAATATCTGAAGAGAAGGGTATTAATAGCGACAGAGTAGTCGAAGCGATTGAGAACTCTCTCGCCACTGCCTACAGGAGAGAATACCTAGACAAAGGGGCCAACGTCCAGGCCAGACTGAACCGCAAAACCGGCGAGGTTAAGTTTTTTCGAGTTAAGGAAGTGGTTGATGAAAATACAGTCAGGGTGGTGACTGATGAGGAAGAGCTTGAGGCCCAGGAAGCGGCCGAGCCCCAGGCAGCCAGCGGTGAAGAGGAAACGGAAGAGCGTCTGCCCAGATACAACGTAGAGCGCCACATCATGCTCGCGGAAGCAATTAAGGAGAAAAAGACCGTTAAGGTAGGGGAAGAGATAGAATACCCTCTAGAAGGCCAGACGGACTTCGGACGCATTGCAGCCCAAAATGCCAAGCAGGTGATTTTACAGAGCCTGCGCGAAGCCGAACGCGAATCTATATCGGAAGAGTTCAAAGGCAAAGAGGGCAAGATCATCAGCGGCGTCGTCCAGCGATTTGAGAGAGGCAACGTCTACATCGACCTTGGCAGGACCAACGGAGTGATGTTTGCCAACGAATCTATCCCCGGTGAGCACTACCGTTCGGGAGAACGCCTCCGCTTTTACGTCCTGGCAGTGCAAAGAGAAGTTAAGGGACCGGGCACCGGCATTGTACTGTCCCGGTCGCACCCCGACTTTGTCCGTGAGCTGTTTGCCATGGAAATCCCTGAAATTGCTGATGGTATAGTTGAGATTAAAGCCATTGTGCGCGAGCCAGGCTCACGTACCAAGCTGGCTGTTGCCTCCAACGCCGATGAGATTGATCCGGTAGGTAGCTGCGTTGGCCAGCGCGGTACTCGTATTATGGCTATCTCCAACGAACTGGGCCAGGAGAAAATCGATGTCATCGAGTGGAGCGACGACACAGAGGAGTTCATAGCCAACGCTCTTAGTCCCGCCAAGGTGAAGGCGGTGGAACTGGGGAAAAGTAGAGATGCCAGAGTCTTCGTCTCAGAAGACCAACTTTCTCTCGCTATCGGCCGCGGCGGCCAGAACGTACGTCTGGCGGCCAAACTGACTGGTTGGAAGATAGATGTGCGCTCGCAGGCCAGACCAGATGAGCAATTAGAGGAGGGAGTGGCGGATGCCAAGCTCGAAGAGGTTGACCCCGACGTCGAGGAGAACGGGGACAGAGAGGTAGCAAAGACTGCTAAGGAGGAAACTGCTAAAGAGAGCGTTGAAGAAGAGCCTCAAGAGGACTATGATAAAGACAAGTCGGCGGACAAATCGGAAGGCAAATAGACCAAGGAGAAAACACCCAAAGATGAAGATTGATGTGGTAGTGGAGATCCCCAAGGGCTCTCGCAATAAATATGAATTCGACGAGAAAACGGGGGATATAAGACTCGACCGGGTTTTGCGCAGCGCCGTTCATTACCCTGGCGACTACGGTGAGATTCCGGACACCTTGGGCGACGACGGCGACCCCCTGGATGCCATAATCGTCAACCGCTTCCCGACTTTCCCAGGCTGCAGAGTACTAGTCAGGGTAATTGGAGTTTTGGGGATGATAGATAGCGGAGATAACGACGAGAAACTCATTGCCGTACCCGAAGGAGACAATGATTTCGCCTCCTGGAAGGATATTCAAGACGTGCCCCAATCGGTCAAAGACGAGATTAAGGAGTTCTTCTCCACCTACAAGAATCTTGAGGTAGAGAAAGTGGTACAGGTAAAGGAGTGGGGCACCGTTAAAGACGCCGAAAAAATTCTAAAGAAAGCAAAGGAACAATATGCCAAGAGACAAAAATAACTTCGACTTAGAGGGCCAGCATTTGATCCCTACGGTCATTGAAAAAACCAACCGGGGCGAGCGAGCCTACGATATATACTCGCGCCTCCTTAAAGACCACATCGTCTTTATCGGCGGGCCGATAACTAACGCGGTCGCCAATTCGGTGATCGCGCAGCTCCTCCTGCTGGAAAACCAAGACCCCAAGAAAGACATAGAGATCTATATCAACTCCCCGGGAGGCTCTGTACCCGCGGGCATGGCTATCTACGACACCATGCAGTTTATCAAGCCCGATGTTCGCACCATTTGTATCGGCACGGCTGCCTCCATGGGCGCTTTCTTACTCGCGGCCGGGGCCAAGGGCAAGCGCTACGCCCTACCCAACTCGGAAATCCTGCTTCATCAGGTGCACGTGGGGGGAGTTGAAGGACAAGCTACTGACATTGAAATCGCCACCAAGCAGATCATGAAGATTAAAAAGCGAGTCAATGAATTGCTGGCCAAGCACACTGGTCAGAAGTTATCTAAGATAGAGCAGGATACCGACAGAGATTTCTGGCTATCGGCCGACGAAGCCCAAAAATACGGCGTTATTGATGAAGTCGTCAAGAAAGCCAAGTAAGACAGAGCTCAAGCGCCGCATTCTCACGCGCGGCGTTGATCAAGTGGTGGTGTGTAAGCACCTAGAGCGAGCCTTAAGCGGTAGCAAAAAGATCCGCGTAAAATTAGGGATTGATCCCACTAGTCCCGATCTTCACCTGGGGCACGCTGTGGTCTTGAGGAAACTTAGGGACTTCCAGCTCCTTGGCCACAAAGCCGTCTTTATTATTGGGGATTTCACCGCCAAGGTGGGTGATCCCTCGGGCCGGTCAAAAGAAAGGCCTATCCTCACGGACAAAGAGATCGCATCCAATATGCGGGACTATCTTTCTCAGGCGGGGAAGATTATAGACGTTAAAAAAGCCGAGATTAGATACAACAGCGAATGGCTTGGAGAAAATGTGGCAGAGATCTTGGAGTTAGCTAAATCCGCTACCCTCAACCAAGTCAGCGAGAGGGCCGATTTCCAGGCGCGTATCAAAAAGGGACAAAAAGTCACTCTCTTAGAAGCTTTCTATTCTCTTTTACAGGGCTTTGATTCGGTAAAGGTGAGGGCGGATGTGGAGTTGGGTGGTACTGACCAGCTGCTTAACCTATTAATGGGCAGGCAAGTCCAGCGCCACTACGATATCAAAGAGCAAGACGTTCTCACGGTCCCCCTGATAGAGGGCACGGATGGCACGGACAAGATGAGCAAGTCCAAGGGCAACTACATTGGCCTCAATGAGCCGCCCAAAGGTATGTTTGGCAAGATTATGGCTCTGCCCGACAAGCTTATATACAAATACTTCGAGCTTTGTACGGATCTTCCAGAGAGTGAGCTCAAAATCATAAAGACGGCTTTAGGCAAAAAGAGTACCAATCCTATGGATTACAAACTACGCTTGGCCAGAGAGATAACATCCTTGTATCACGGGAAAATAGCCGCCTCGCAATCAGAGAAGGAGTTCATCAAAGTTTTTCGCCAAAAAGGAGCTCCTAGCAAAGTAGCGATTAAGATCTTGCCCAAGAAGGCATACCTCGCGGTTGATCTCCTGGTGGCTGTTAACATGGCCACTAGCAAGGGTGAAGCTCGACGTTTGATTACTCAAGGGGGTGTGCGGATTGATGAGATTAGAATATCCAGCCCAACCGAGAGAATTCCCTTATCTTCAAAAGCAAAAATGCTGCAGGTGGGCAAGCATAGATTTTTGAGAGTTAAGACTAAATAAGGGCGGTGTGACTCGGTTGTGAACCAAGCA
>JAXMKI010000055.1:0-5055 GCA_034374545.1 Patescibacteria group bacterium
TCTGGTAGTGGGGGTGGTAGATGCTGGCGCCTGAATGAGGTCCCCAGTTGTGGAAGATGGAAATATAAGCCGTGTTTTTATCCTTGGCTATCCCCCGGTACCGTTCGCGAAAGGCATTGAAGAGCAAATTGGCATCCGAGATGGAAAGTCTGGGAAAGTTGGCATCGTGTCCTTTGGTGATGACCAACTCGTGGTGTCCGTAGCCTTCGATATATTGAAAAACGCCTCTTTTCTTGACGGTAGCGTTGTGTTTTGAGGATTGTAGGATGGGGAATTTATTGGGCACCACCTGCAAGCGCCAGGCTTTTGTATCCGGATAAGAGGCAATCAATACTCCCCCGCCGGCCTCTTTGGGGTTTTCAAAAGTGCACCCACGCTTGGGTTGTTTTTTAATGGGAGGTATGTTCTCGGAGAACTGCGCCGGGCGCTTGGTTCTTTTTGAAGGAGGAAAGAGAACCCACTCTCTTGAGGTGAGATCTTGGCGGAGCTCCGAGTGATTATTAGCTTTCTTCTTGGACACTATCTTGAATTCTATGTTCATAGTACCACCTCAAAACATCCCTTGCTATTGGGACGGTGTTGAGGCTCCCCTCTCTGGCATCTTCGACCAAAACCAAGATGGCTATTTCGGGTGGAGATACCTCGTCACGGGCACCGTAGGCGATGATGAGGGCGTTGGTCTTGGTATTGCCCGACACCTGGGCGCTGCCAGTCTTGGCTCCTATATCCATAGGAACTTCCAAGAGCAGATTGGCTGTACCGTATTCTTTGGTGGCGGCATCTTTAAGACCTCTGCGGACCTCCAGCAAAGCACTCCCCATATCGGTGATGTCCAAAAGGACCCGGGGACCGCTCTCTAGGGACAAATGGGGGACGTAGGCTATCCCTCCATTGCCAATGGCAGCTATAGCCGATAGGAGGCGCAAAGGAGTAATGGCCAGGTCTCCCTGTCCGATAGAGACGTTGTAAGTATCTCCCACCCGCCAGATATCGCCCGTCCGCTCCTCTTTTTCTTCGGGATCGGGCAAGAAGCCGGATGATTCGCCCGGCAGATCAATGCCAGTGGGTTGGCCCAGGCCAAACTTTCTCCAGTATTCTCCTAGGCGCTCTATGCCAAGGCCTATCTGGTCCTGGAAGCCTCCACCGATGATATAGAAGTATACGTTGCTCGAACGGGCCAAGGCCGAATAGACATTGACCCAGCCGTGGGCTTTCCAATCTACAAAACGACTCGGTAAACTGGGATTAAACGGATTGGGAATCTCAATGAAGCCGGCCGAATAGAACTGGCTGTTCGGGGAAACTATACCCTCATTGAGAGCGGCGACGGCGTGCAAGGGCTTGATGGTCGAGCCCGGGTTATATACCCCCGCCACCGCCCGGTTAAACAAAGGCCTGTTGGGATCCGTTAGATAGTCGCCCACCTCGTTGCCGTCGTATGAGGGAAAACTCAAAAGAGCCAACACTTCGCCGTTGCGGGGGTCTATAGCCAAACCGACCCCGGAAGTCCTGCCAAGACTCACCAGCCCGGATATCATTCTGGTATAAAAATACTCTTGCAGTTCCTTGTCGATGGTTGTTTTGAGGGCATTTCCCGGGATGGGGTCTTTGGTCCTTAATACTTCCGCCACTTCCCCGGTCGAGTTACTTAAAATAGTAACTCGTCCATTTTCGCCCCGCAGAAGGTCGTCGTAGTAAAGCTCCAGGCCTCCCCGGCCGATATTGTCGTTTAGGACCAGCTTGTCGTTGTGCTCCAGGTCCTCATCGGATACGAGGCCGGTATAACCGACGATATGGGAGAGAGCAACGCCCAGATACTCTCTCTTGAAACTCTGTTCAACATTGAGCGATTTCAACCCCTGGCTTTCCACGGCAAGCACCTGATCCCTAGTGATATCCGTGGCGATAATAATATCGCTAACATCCTCTAGGTTAGTATCTTGAATGAGCTTGATCACCTTGTCCTCCCCCACCCCCAAGATGTCGTGAGTGGCCTTGAGGACGGCCTCTTGCTCGTTGTTTTTGACCATCTGATCTATCTGCAAGAAAACGCTAAAGACCGGCTGGTTTCTAACTAAAGGCTCTCCGTGGCGGTCGGTGATATCTCCCCGAGGAGCAATGAGGGGAATGGTCTGGTGCAAATTGTCTTGACTGCGGGTTTTGTAGGCCTGGCCCTTAACCACCGACATATATCCCACCCTCAAAAAGACGATGGCAAAGACAGCCACACTGGCTATTAAAAGCCAATAGAAGACCCTCTGGCCAATGGGGCTCTCTACCAAACTGAATTCCGACTGAGACATCGAGTCGGAAATAACTTCGTCCAGGTCTATCTTGCTGTTGCGGTACCTTTTCCTGGCCATCTTTAAATCCTCCTGGTATTCCAGGAGTTAAACATAGCAAAGAGGGCCAATAATAACACCAGGTTGTATATGAGTTCTAAAACAAAGACACCCAGCTGAAAACCGCTAAGGTTAATAATCAAAGTGGCAGCAGTCAAGGCAACGGTTCCATTTAACAAGGGCCGCCAAGGCAAAAGGTCTACCGAGGCCATAGCCGCAAAGAAAAGGACGAGCAAGAAGACCGTATCAAATCCAAAAGTTAACTCCAGGATTAAAAGAGCCGTTCCCAGCAAAGTAGCCAGGGAGCGTCTAAGCCAATCCTTTTCAAAAAGAGACAAGGCCACTATGGCCGTCAGAACCAAGTTGGGCTTCACCCCCCACAGAATAAAATGGCTGTTTTGGACAAAAGCTCCGACGGTTATTAAAACTAAACTAGTTGAGAATATTAACATTTCTCAAAGCCTTCACTTCAAAGCCAGGTTCCACCAGAGCCTTTTTAAAGACGGATCCGCCAGCTTCTTTGACTTCTTTAACGATACCTATATGCAATCCGTAGGGCAGTTCGCTGCCGGCGGTAACCACGGATTGGCCCGCTTCAACTTCTGCATCGGTTGGAATAAGGTCCAGGAGCAATTCATTGCCCCCCCGCATGAGAGCGTCGATCTCCTGGTCGCCGATCCGAACGGCCGTTTCAAAACCGGGGTCAAAGATTGTAGTAACCACACTTTTATCTTCACTCACCTCCCTCACCCTGCCTACTAAAACAGAATTTCCACTGAGGATGGTATCTCCCACCGCCACGCCGTCTTGAACACCCTGGCCGATGATCAGCTCGCTTTTGCTGTTGAACGGATAGCTTGAATAGACGACGGCCGAACCGGTGGGGAGAAGGTCTTGCCTGAAAAGCTGAGCTCTCAAATCAGTATTCTCCCTCTCGAGAGATTCAATTCTTGTTTGAAGGTCTCCGCCCGAGGCAAAACTACTAAGAGTATTGGCTACCCCTTTGTTAAAAGCCAGCTTAAAATCAAAAACTGAGTTCCCGGCCAGAACAATTCCCCCCAGGATCAAGAGTACGACAAGCGTGGGATACCTTCTTTGTTTCATAGGTTAACGGGTTTGGGTTTTTCCTGGTTCGACAAAACGGTTTCGTACCGCTTCATGTCTTCAATAATTATACCAAGTCCGCGCACGACGCACGTTAAGGGGTCGTCTACAACTCTAACATCGACCTGGAGCTCTCTTTCCAGATATTCATCCAGATTGCGGAGCATGCTCCCCCCTCCGGAAAGGTAGATGCCACGCTCCAGGATGTCCCCCACTAATTCAGGCGGAGCATCTTCCAGGATGGTCTTAATAGAATCAGCAATCGACTTCAAGGATTTTTGCAAAGCTACCCTTACCTGGGTGTTGCGCACAATGATTTCTTTGGGCAAGCCGGTAGTGATATCCCTGCCCCGCACAACCATCTCTAGCTTGTCATCCACAGGCAAGGCCGACCCCACGTTGATCTTCAAAGCTTCGGCAGTCGGTTCTCCTATCAAAAGCTTGTATTCGCTTTTAATATAGCGAGCTATATCGTCGTTAAACTTCTGGCCGGCTATCTTGAGGCTCTTGGAGACAACGGCTCCGCCGACGGAGATGATGGATATTTCAGTAGTACCGCCTCCGACATCAACGATCATATTGGCTGTGGGCTCTTCTATGGGTAGTCTGGTGCCGATGGCCGAGGCGATGGGCTCCTCAACTAAGAGCACCTTGGAGGCGCCGGCAGAGACGACCGCATCCTCCACCGATTTGCGCTCTACCTCGGTTAAGTTAGTGGGAATACTGACGGCCGCCACGTGATACCTGGAGAAAAAACTCCGTTCGCTAATCTTGTCAAAGAAGTGTTTGATAATCTCTTGGGTCGTCTCAAAGTCGGATATGACCCCGCTAATCAAGGGTTGGATCAGGGTAACGTGGGCTGGAGTGCGGTCGAGCATTTTCTTGGCCTCGTCGCCGATAGCCAGGATCTGATTGGTGCGGTTGTTGATAGCCACCAAGGTCGGCTCGTTGATCACAATCCCCCTTCCTTTTACATATATCAGGAAGTTGGCGGTACCCAGATCGATACCTACGTTTTTATATAAGTTTTCGAATAGCTTCATTGGCAGTTAGCAGTTCCGCTTTGTTACTAGTACGCCCTTTCATCTCCACCTTACCCTTGGTCTTGTCGCTCACCACTAACCTCCAAGGCATGCCCATCAAATCTGCATCCTTTAGCTTCTCACCGGCAGAGATGTCTCTGTCGTCATAGAGTACCCCAACGCCTGCCTTTAGCAAGGTATCGTAGAGAGATTTGCCCATGCCCTTGGAAAGCTCAAGCAGGTGGACCTTGAAGGGAGCGATGCTCAAAGGCCAAAGCATGCCATTTTCATCCGATAGAACCTCCACCACCGTGCCCATGAGGCGCCCTATGCCAATGCCGTAGCTCCCCAGGAAAACCGGGTGGCTTTCACCCTTAGCGTCTTTGTATTTGAGTCCTAGTTTTTCGGTGTAGGCCGTGCCAAACTTGAAGATGTTCCCAACCTCGATGGATTTCTCCTCCACCAGGTCACTCTTTTTAAGGCCCAGGCTTTTGACGATTGCATCCGTATAGACCTCCTTGTTGATGGCTATCTTCTTTTTCTTGTCCAGGTATATAGTATCTTCGCCCGCTTTGCTGACCGTTTGA
>JAXMKI010000056.1:0-3311 GCA_034374545.1 Patescibacteria group bacterium
GTACTCCGGCACCTCAATGGGGCCCGTAAGTTTGAGGAGGTCTTCCATGACCTTCACGTTCAAGGCAATCACCCCGTCAAAGTGCACGTCATCTGCGTATATACTCGAGGCCTCAAGGTAATCGGTTAAATTCTCGCTGGATTTGGAAAAGTCCAAAAACCACCCCGTATCCCGAGCGCCCCAGTTGGGAGTGATGCCTTGGAGCTGGGGCGGCGGCACGATCCTCAAAGACAAGAACTTGTCGGGGTAGTAGATATCGTTGACCTCCAGCGCCTCAACGCTGCCCCGGTGTAAGACAAGCTCACCGTAGCTGCCCGCAAAACCCCCATTAGGCCGCAGCTCAGAGGGGTTTAAAAAAAGCAGCACTATGCGCCTGGGCTCCTCGGTGTCCAGGAACCCTATAAGCGCGCTCAGGCTCTCCCCTGCTTTGGTCAAATCGGCAGTAACGAAATTGAGATTCTGCCCCGTTACCCCGAACTGAGCGGCCTTTACCTGCAAATCCTCGCTCACCACCTTGAGGTGTTCCATATTGTCCCGCATGGAGGTCAAAAGCCCTATGAGTTCCTCACCATCGCCGCCAAAGGCCAAAGAAAAACCCTTGCTCCCCAGATTATTCAAATTCCCGCCCAAAGCCTTAGCCGTTGCTACTATGTCTTTGAGGCCCCCTATAATCTCTGGGATCTGCCTCAGTTTGGGAATGGTAGCCAAAAGCCTAGCTCTCCTGTCCAGTCCCCCCAGTTCATCTTCTATATCGTCAAGGGCGCCGAAGTAATCGAGGCTGGTATCAAAATTGCGTATTCCGTCGGCTAGCCTCTGGAACTGCCTGTATACAGAGCGCGCGCCGCCCCCAATATACAAAAACAAAATCAGCCCCACTAGGAAGACGACGCCCGCCGCCGCGCCAATGGGAGATAGCCTTTTTAGCATACCCTTAGGGGCTTTGGCACTTTCCTTCTTTTTCAAGGATGCGCCGGGGTGGCGCACATCGGCCATTGTCCGGTCGATCCTCTTCCGCAAGGGGCGCTTCATACGCTAATCATACTGCGGTGGGATCGAAGAATAAAACCCCTATGGTCTTTAAGATTATCTTCAAATCGAGGCTTGGAGAAAGATTCTCAACATAGTATTTATCAAGCTCCAACTCCCTCAAGAAAGGCAAGCTTGAGGCGCCACTCACTTGAGAAAACCCTGTTACCCCCTGACGCACTTCCAAGATCTTTTTGTACTCATCTGGATATCGATCGGCTTCCTGGGGTTCCCGCGGACGCGGGCCAACTAAGGCCAGTTCCCCTTTCAAGACATTGACCAACTGAGGGAACTCATCCAGGCGGAAACGACGCAGAAATCTTCCTGTTTTGGTAACGCGGGGATCGTCTTTGATCTTAAAAAGTGGCCCGTCCCTCCTCTCATTCCGCTTTTCTAAAGACTCCTTCAGTAAAGCCGCCCCCTCAACCATAGAGCGGAACTTATATACCCTAACCCTTCTCCCCTCGCTTATCCGCTCCAGCTTGACGATAATCGGACCCCTGGAATCAATCTTGATAGCCAGGGCTATGAAAGGCACAAAGGGTGCGATAAACAAAAGGCCTAGCAGGCTTCCTAAGAAGTCGAAGATTCTTTTCCACAGAGGGTATTTCATCTGCGAGTGTTAAGATTATAACACTACCTTAAGGGGTCAGCCGTTTTTATGCCTACACTAACTGCCAGCAACTTTGTTTCGATAAAAACTCCCTTAATCACTGCCTTGAGGCCCGAGCTTAGCAACCTCAAGGTTGCTATCGTCCACGACTACCTCAACCAGTTTGGCGGCCAAGAAAGGGTCCTCCTGAACCTTCTAGAGCTTTTCCCAAACGCCCCGGTCTATACCCTAATTTACGACAAATCAGTTTTAGGCAAGCACCTCAACGGTACTGAAGTTCACACCAGCATTCTGGACAACCCCCTAGTGCGCAAATACCACCGCCTCTTCATTCCGCTTCTAGGACACGCTGCGGAGACTATCAACCTCAAGGACGAATACGATTTAATCATCACCAACACCATGGGCTTCGTAAAAGGCGTCCGCTACAGCCGCGGCATTAACATCGCCTACAATCACGCTCCCCTCAGATACGCTTGGGAGCCTCATGTTTATCTAAAGGATATGTTCCCCAAGTTTATGATCTACGCCGGGATGCCTGCCCTACGCTATGTCCGCTGGCAAGATAAGCGCTTCTCCCAAAAACCCGATTACATGCTCGCCAACTCCAACTATATTGCCAGCAAGTTAAAACAATTCTACGGCCGAGACGCCACCGTCCTTTACCCGCCTATAGAAGACCACATCTTTAACTACGACCCCCAGATAAAGCGCGAGGACTATTTCCTGGCCTTTGGCAGGATGATCCATTACAAGAAATTCCCTTTGGTGGTTGAGGCCTTTAAGCAAAACGGTCTGCCGCTGAAAGTGGTGGGGAGCGGGCCTGATGAGGGGGCAGTTAAGCGGGCTGCCGGAGGTGCTGCTAATATCGAAATTCTTCCCTTTATGGAAACTTACCAACTGCGCGATGTTGTTCGCAAAGCGCGCGCCACTGTGATTCCCCAGCTGGAAGACTTTGGCCTGACAACGGTTGAATCCATCGCTTGCGGCACACCGGTTGTGGGATACAACCAGGGAGGCACCGCCGAAATTATCACGGATGGACAAAACGGCATTCTATTTAGTGATCAGACTGTCGATGGTTTAAGGAGTGCCATAGAACGATTCGAGAAAACGCAGTTTGAACCAGAACGGGTGGCCAAGAGCGCCCTGCGCTTCGCTAAGGCTAATTTCCAGGAGAGGTTCGTGGATTTAGTGATGGCAGCTCTTAAAAAAGAATAGGGACTATGTGTCTTATAGGGTATCTAGGGGATAGACATCCATAGCAACTTCTTCATAAATATGCGCACCCCTAATGGCCCTCACGACATCGTTTAGGAACTCTCTATCACAGACAATCTCTATGCGCTCTTCCAAAACGGCCTCTAGCTTACCCACTTTCCCTATAGCAGGATGAGCTCCTTTCTCTGGTTTAAAGCGCCCAATACCCTTCGTGGTGAAACTGCAATAGCTATATTTGCCCAGCCTACCTCCGCCAGCTTTGCCTATTGCCTCCCGCACAGCGTCAGCGTGTGATTCTGGGACAAAGACTACGATTTTGACTTTTTTAGATTTCTCCATTCTACAAAACTAGAGTCTCATCATCCAATAGCTGTTTGAAGTACATATCGATGTCCTCCAAAGCCATAAGTTCTGCTGGTGTATACCATTTGTATGTGTCGTTTTCGCTTGT
>JAXMKI010000057.1:0-2976 GCA_034374545.1 Patescibacteria group bacterium
CAAGGTTGCCGATACGCTCCGCCCCGAGTGGGTTATTGGAATCAAGGGGAAGGTGGGGGAAAGGCCTGAGGGTATGAAAAACTCTGATTTGGCCACTGGCAACGTTGAGATTTCGGTGGGTGGACTTGAAATATTGGCTGAGGCCGAAACCCCTCCCTTTGAGATAGGAGATGACGGATATGAAGTGGGTGAGGAGGTCCGCATGAAATACCGCTACCTTGACCTCAGGCGTAAACGCATGAGAGATAATATGGTGGCGCGCAACAACATTATTAAGTTTTTAAGGAAATTCTTTGAAGACAGGGATTTCGTGGAGATCGAGACTCCCTACATCAGCAAGTCTACTCCAGAAGGAGCTCGCGACTACCTAGTCCCTTCGCGCCAACAGCAAGGCAAGTTCTACGCCCTCCCTCAATCTCCGCAACAATACAAACAGCTTTTGATGGTCGGAGGATTGGAGAGATACTTCCAGATCGTCAGGTGTTTTAGGGATGAAGATACCCGAGGTGACCGGCAGCCCGAGTTTACCCAGCTCGACGTGGAGCTCAGCTTTACCAGCGAGGAGGAGATTTTAGCGATAGTGGAGGAAGCGCTCCTAGGGCTTTTCAAAGAGCTCTATCCCGACCGAAAGGTTACTCTCCAAAACGGCAAGATCCCCCGCCTCACGTACGAAGAGGCTATGAAGAAATACAGTACGGACAGGCCTGACTTGCGGAAAGACAAAGGAGATGAAGATGAACTAGCTCCTGTTTTTGTGGTGGACTTCCCCATGTTCGAGGCTCGGGATGACGGGAGTTGGGGAGCGGCTCATCACCCATTCACCATGCCCAAGGTTAAAGATTCGAAAGAACTAAAGGATGCTTTTGCGAAAGATCCATTATCTATCGGAGCCCATCAGTACGATGTGGTATTGAACGGCTGGGAAATCTTTGGCGGATCTATCCGCAACCATGATCCAGAGCATTTAAGAGCAGTCTTTGAGGTGTTGGGCCACAAGAGAGCTGATATTGAAAGACAGTTCGGGCACATGATGAAGGCTTTTAGCTACGGAGTGCCTCCTCACGGAGGGATTGCCTCTGGGTTAGATAGATTGGTCACTATCTTGCAAAAGGAGCCGAATATCCGGGAGGTGATTGCTTTCCCCAAGACGGGGGACGGCCGAGATTTGATGATGGACGCCCCTTCGGAAGTGGACAAAAAACAGCTCGATGAGTTAGGCTTGGAACTCAAGAAAAAGAAAGATTGATGCCTAGCCACAAGAATTTTCCCCTCTTCAATACCAAGACAGAGGGTGTTTCCAAGAAGTTTGATCTTAACAATCCTGCAGAGCGCAAGGAGTATTTTGAGGCCAAAGCGGGGAAAGAGCTTGAGATAATCAGGAATTACCTTAAGGACAGGACATTTGTCGCATATCTTTTAGGTAAAAAGGGGGCCGGTAAAGGTACCTACACCAAACTCCTCATAGACGCCGTGGGAGAGCCGGACAAAATAGCCCACGTCTCGGTAGGGGACATAGTGCGAGCTGCCACTAAAACCCTGGAAGAGGGTGGTGGGGCAAAAGCAGAACTGGAAGATTTCCTGAGAAAAAACTACAGAGGATTTATGTCCTTGGACGAGGCCCTGGGTGCCCTGGCCTCGCGCAGCACCAAAGTTCTTGTGCCCACTGAATTCACCCTGTCTCTTATCAAGTGGGAGCTTCGTGAGATGGAAAAGAAGACTATTTTTCTGGATGGATTTCCACGAGACCTGGATCAGATATCATATGCCATTTTCTTTAGGGATCTGATCGGATACAGAGAAGACCCGGACTTTTTTGTCTTCATCAACTTGCCCGAGTCGGTTATAGACGCCCGCATGAAATCCAGAGTTATTTGTCCCAAGTGCCAAACACCCAGAAATGTTAGCTTGATGCCCACCAAAGACGTTGGCTACGACGAAAAGACCGGAGAGTTCTTTTTGAGGTGTGACAACGCAGATTGTGCTGGTGCCCGTATGGTTGCCAAAGAGGGCGACGACCAAGGTATAGAGGCTATTCGCGGGCGCATGGATAAAGACGAGGAGGTGATGTCTAAGATCATGCAAATTCAGGGCATAGACAAAGTGCTGATGCGCAATACTGTGCCGGTATCAGAATCTGGTAAATACGTTGACGACTACGAAATAACACCCGCCTATGTTCACGAACTAAACAAAGCAAAGAATACAGTAGAGACAAAAGAGGAGCCTTGGGTGGTTGAGGACGACGACGGTGTGCCTTCATACAGTCTTCTTCCCCCACCGGTAGCCCTATCCATGATTAAGCAATTAGCCGCCATCCTCGAAAAACAGGGATAGTCTTCCACATCCAGTTTGACGTATCTTCTAATCTGATTTAGGCTGAACTCTAATAATGAATATTTTCCAAACAGCCGGCCTTTTCGCAGTCCTCTTTATGATTGTCATCCTCACCGTCTGGAGTAGGGAGGTTGGTCTGGTCCGAGAATAGTTCAAGAATAAGATCCTCAGACAAGAACCGGCCTCCCCCAAAGAGGCCGGTTCTTGCTTGTGGAGCTTGTATAGCAACGCAAGAAGAACCTCAATAAATGGTGCATCCCCGCACCCATATGAAAGAGAGGAAAGCATCAGTAAACGCAGGGAAGACGAAGAACGTGTCAGAGTTAACGGAAAGGTGAATATACCTATCCGCAACTTGGCACTAGACCAAAACGGCATTCGCCGTAGAGGTAGGAAGAAGAGGTAATGGATTATGAATTTGGATGATACCTCGATTGGTGTTACGGGCGACGGTCTCATCGATCCGCGAACGGAGGCTTTTCCTCACAGGAGGGGCAGTAGCTTCGCTGACGTCGGCCGATCACGCAGTTTCGAGGCTTGTTCAATGCCGCTGGTCACACCTACCGATGAGGAGGTCGTTTACGCAGACGAGATCACGCCGGAGCTGATCGCTGCCAGGTGTCTGGTTGATTTCCCGGATGA
>JAXMKI010000058.1:0-3548 GCA_034374545.1 Patescibacteria group bacterium
TTGGTATCTCAGGCCATTCAAACTTGCTCACTATTAACCTCCTCCACATAACTGTAGCCACAATATCCACAAGTCCAAAATATACGCCCATCTGCTAGATACCGATGGTTCTCAGTTGTTAGCCCGCACGCTGGACATATAATAATACGCTTACCCATCAGTATCCTCCTTCAGCAATATTGCGTAATAGTCTTGGGTATTGGACTTGACCAGGATTGGAATAGCTTTGTGGTTACCCTCAAGCTGGTACTATCACTACGTGCCCATAGATAGTTAAACTCTAGTACATGAACTTCATACGGCGTTAGCCACTCATCCATCAGTATCCTCCTTACTCTTTGGTGGGGCGGCCAGGTACTGCCCCTGGGTCGACGAGGTGTATGGTGATTATTATAATCACGACTCGTCATGTTCTTTACACTACCTCCCCAAGTGCTAAACATCTTTCTTCATCTTGGAACTCTCCCTATGTAAACTCTTCCCATTTGTTAATCACTGTTGCTACGGTTTTGGCACACATACAACATAAAATAACGTTTATCTTCTTATGCCGCGACCAACCCGACCCCTCCAACCGTTGCGATAAATCCAGGCAAAACCAAAACTCTGGAGGGAAAGCGCCCTCTGCGCCATCTCGAAAGTGCTCTACCCCACAGTTATCACACACCGTTTTCGTGGTAACCTTAATCATCTTTCACCTCATCTTTCACCAGCTCAAACTTAGTGTTGTCGTCGATCCAGGCTAGGGTCAATTTATTCATTGCCATATGGAAGGTTTCCCGTGATCCGTAGGTGTGGACAAACCAATCCTGCATCTCGCCGATGCCTTGAGGGAAGCCGTCTTCAATGGCCTCACTTTGACTAATATCTCCAAAGTAAACGGCCTTTTTGTCGGTAATGATCGCCTTACCAAGGACTTTCTTCTGTTTCGTTCTCGGTTTGTAGACTACGGTTACAGGTTCCATCCACCCCCAGTCCCTGTCTACCCTGGGAAAGCGGAATGTCGTAAAAGTCTTTTGCTTCAATTTTGGCCAATGCTCACTAAATCCCAGCTCTCTCATTATGTCAACTCCCTAATATATTCTTGCCATTTATTCGCCATCCATTTGCTATTTCTTTCATTTTCCCTTCCCCATCGTACATCGGATTCCCATCGCACATTGCTATCGCGCTATGTTACTTCTCTGAAGTCGGCTGATTCAGAATAGTAGCCATTGCTCTCCCCATACCAACGAAGCGTGACATGGCCCTTTGCCGTGGCCAGATTGTAAAATGTCCACGTGGAGCTTTTGAAATCATCTCTCTTCCCTACATAACTGCTGGACTCAGCCGCCGCTATAATGGGCAAGCCAACCAAGTCATCCAAGTCGCCGCATATGTCTTCTATCGTCACAGACTCACAACAGACTTGCTCATGATACATGCGATATTCTGTTCCGTCTTCACAAGTGAATATGATTTCGTCTGTACCGCTATTCTTATCGTGAACTAACTCGACCTTAGAAAGTTGTTTGCCGAGTAAATCACTAACAGGTCTTTTCATTACTTTTCCTCCTCTTCTATATTATATCCATACTCTAGTGTTTGCTCCTGCCATCAGTTTCACGAGTGAAAGGGAACCCTTGTTGATGGCTTTGAACACCCTTGCTATTGCCAGAACCGAGGGTATCTGGAGTGTGTCGCCTTTTATCTCCAATCAACAAACTCTTGTCGTACCCAAAACCATATCTCGGTAATAACAATGCAGATAGCAAGGAATAGCACCATAACCAATACGACTTTGCCGAACTCCTGTAGCACGTCAAACATAGAGTTCTATCCTCTTTTGGATGGCTTGTTGTACTGCTTTAGGCAAACTCTCATTAGCAATGATAGGGAAACTGAAAATCTCATCCTTTTTGGCTTGCCCTGCATATTGATTGACACCTTGCGGGGATGTGGCGTTCTTGCTCATTGTAAACATTTCACCTTCTAGAATGGCAAGGTAGCGGTCTACATACTGAGCACCGAAATCGTAAACTATCACATTCTTAGTGAACATTTCTCTCTCCTTTACCAAACTCTTGTAGCACATCCATTATGAAGCCTCATACTTTTGCTCATAGTACTGTGCCCTGTCTTGGTCTTCCTGTGCCGATGTATACCCTACCTCTGAGTTTTTGATGACCCCTAGGGTCTTCTCAAGAGCTTTTCTGTCAGCCAATTGGTCTATCTTATCAGACTCTAGGCGCTCAATCTCATTGAGTAGCATCTCTACAAGCAGTTTAGGATCTATCCCAAAGAGTGTTACACTAAAATGATTCTTAGCGCACATTGTGGTTAGAAACCTACTTGTGCCAGGGTAAACGAGAATATCAATCGCCGTTTCTGCATTATCCCCTTTAGGATATACAGACACTTTCAGTGTCAAGTCTTCTAGGAGTTCCCACATGATATACCTCTCTTTATGTTTATTGTGAGCCGTTTTGTATTATCCAGAACGGCTAAACTGGGGGGGAGTATTATACTCCTTTACCAATATATTCCCCAAGTTTCACCATCCCAGCCGTTGGATTTACCAGATGGCAAAACAAATCGAATAGCGCCACCCCTAGGATCGCTATTGAACCTGACTTGAAAGCCAAGCTTCTCTGCTATAGCAGTAGTCTTTTTCTCCAGGTTGGCATCTCTTCTTTCAAGTCGCTTTTCCTCTGTGGGTGTCATCTCGATTGAACACTGTATCTCACTGATACGATGTAGGCTTGTTTCGTAACGATGGAGCTGGTCAAGGATACTTCTAATCTCATAGCTATTGAGATTGGTTTCCTCTCGGAACTGCTCATAGGTTCTGGTGTAGTCTTCCCTTTGTTGCTTGTTCATTGTGCGCTCCTCTTCTTTTTTATTTTGGCATATCTGCCTACGGCCTAGACTGTATACGGCTCAGGGCTGGATGTCCAGCAAGCTATAGTCCAGGCCGTTTCGTCCTTTAGGACTCATCGGGACAGACTATATATGATAGTATTGCTCAATCGCCTTATGATATTTGTTCGGTTTTGCTGGTTGTGTGTCTGTTCTGTAGTAACGTTCTTGTAACTCTGGTATAACTATCACATCATATAAACCGCCCGTTGATTCGTATGTATAGTACTGTGCGCTATGTAGTTTGTCGTTCTCACTTTGTATCAAACCAGAAAAACTGCTATATCTATCTTCTTTCATTTTCCTCTTCCTTTACGTTTTTAGCCCGCTGGCTTTTATTTCCAGTCGCCTTTGTGTCTTTTATCAGTATAATACCAATCCTGTAATAGCTGCCATGCGTCTGATTGACTATGTAGTCTGCCTAACTCAATTTCCCGTTTACCCATATAACCTATAATCTTCCACAATTTTGGTTGTGCCATATAATCTAATCTACCAAATTCTTTTATCATTATAATCCAAGTTCAGCGGCAAACTTATCAAGTACTTTGATCTTTGTTATATAAGAACTTGATAGATACTTGTCTTGCATTGATGGAGTCAGACGCCTTAACAATCGCTTTTCTAATGGCTTGTACTGGAAAGATAGC
>JAXMKI010000059.1:0-8455 GCA_034374545.1 Patescibacteria group bacterium
GTCTTACCGTCACCGGCAAAGCAAGCTTATCTGCGTCAAAGGCGTGCATCGGCTGGCCGGTCTCTAGCATGACGTAGTTTAGGATATCCACCACCGGATTGATTAACCTCAAACCGCAATCTTCTAGAACTTTGCCCATCCAAGCAGGAGTCTTCCCCTGGCTTTTAAGCTCAAAAAGAGCGGCACCGTAGCGCGGGCAATGGCCGGGGTTTCTGATCTCCACCTCTACCCTCCCCTTGCCCTTTACCGGAAAAACCGCTTTGGCCTCAGGCTCCTTGAGCTTCTTGCCGGCAATAGCAGCGTATTCTCTGGCCAGGCCGATATGGGAGGCCAAATCAGCGTATCGATTGCTGGGAAGCTCGGCGTCAAAGGTCTTCCCCCTCGGGTCCTCCGCCGGCAGGGCATGCATAGTTAGAGTTTCCATGAGCTCCGCTTGGGAGGCAGCCTCCGGAACAAGCTTTTTTAATAAGTCGTAGGAGAATCTCATTTGAACTGTTGAATTAATCTCAAATCGCCCGCGTAAAGCATCCTCACGTCGGGGATCTTGTATTTGATCATAGCCAGCCTGTCTACGCCCACGCCAAAAGCAAACCCTTGGTATTCGCGGGGGTTGTAGTGGGCAGCCTCGAAAACGTTGGGGTGGACCATGCCAGCTCCCAGCATCTCCAGCCACTCGCCTCCCTTGAAGCGCACATCCACTTCAACCCCGGGTTCCACGAAGGGGAAATAACTGGGGCGGAATCTAAACTCAATAGCTTGTCCTTTGAAAAACTCTTCAAAGAACTTGGTGATGACATACTTGAAGTTGGCCAGCGACACATCTTTGCCCACCATCAACCCCTCGAATTGGTAGAAGTTGGCCTCATGGGTGGCATCGGTGGCCTCGTACCTAAAAACTCTTCCCGGGACTATTATCTGGAAAGGAGGTTTATTCTTCTCCATGAACCTGACCTGCACGGGAGAGGTATGGGTGCGCAGCAAAAGCTTTTCCTTATCGCCCTTCTGGGGCTTGATCCAAAAGGTATCCCAAGCCTCCCTGGCCGGGTGCCAATCGGGAAGGTTCAAGGCGTCGAAGTTGTAAAACTCGTTTTCCAGCTCCGGCCCTTCCACCACTGAGAAGTTGAGAGAAAGAAAGATCCTTCTCACATCGCGCTCTATCAGGGTGAGGGGGTGAACGTATCCTCTGGAGATCTTGCGCCCGGGGCGGGTTATATCAATGCTGGGAGCGCTATCCTCTCCCAACTCCAAGAAGCGCTCATCAATAGCTTCTTGGAGCTTATCCCTAAGTTGATTGGCTTTGCTGCCTAAAGTCTTTTTCTGGGTGGGTGTGAGATCTTTGAGGGAACGCAAAACGGCGGTCAGCTCCCCTTTTCTCCCCAGATACTTAACTCTTAGTCTTCCGAGTTGGATTTTGTCCGTAACCTTAGTCAGTTCGCCAAGGGCTTTCTTTTCAATACTGCCTAGATCAGCCATATAGGTTTTATTCTAAGGCAAAGGGGCTTTTTGACAAACAAGGGACCCCCCAGCTAGAATGGCTCCAGAATCGCGGGGAAGTGTAATGGTTGCACGTGAGGCTCATAACCTTAAGGCAGTAGGTTCGATTCCTACCCCCGCAACAAGCTTTCTTCCATTAAACAGCAAAGATATATAAAATCACACTAAGCCGGCGTAGCTCAGTTGGTTAGAGCGTGGGACTCATAAACCCAAGGTTGGAGGTTCGATTCCTCCCGCCGGCACACTTGCATTCAGTCTATTCCGCGTAGACGTAATATATTCTCCCTTTATAGTCGTCCGTAAAGAAAAAGGAATTCGCGCTGCTTTGCAAAATATCAACCGGCCTCCCGGAGCGCTTTGTATCTTCGGTTAGTTGGTCGGTGTGCGCGTAGACAGTGTTAACGATCCGCCCGGTTTGTTCTCCTTTTCCGGTTAGGAAACCATCCATGAACACTTCTTTCTCTCCGCTTTTTGACACCCTCACAATGTGATATCCTGCGCCGATCTCTGGTTCAAAAGAGCCGTGCAGCGCCACTAAAAACGAGTTCCCAAGAAGCGGGTGGGC
This sequence comes from Patescibacteria group bacterium, assembly GCA_034374545.1. Lineage (GTDB taxonomy): Bacteria > Patescibacteriota > Minisyncoccia > UBA6257 > Colwellbacteraceae > GWA2-46-10. The sequence goes on from JAXMKI010000059.1 coordinate 2,060, forward strand.
GTCTTTGGAAAAGTACTGGATGCCCAACGGCGCCGTGTGCGGTCCAAACGCGGAAAATGAACGTGGCACCTGCGCGCATGAGAATGATCTCGCCCATTTTTGAGTGAGATCGGGGTAAATTTCCTTATTTGATTCATAACAATACGGCCACCCATAATGCTCGCCTTCGGTGAGTTTGTACATCACATCGTCCGGCGTCTGAAGCCCAAGGTGGTCAACGCCGTTTACTGTCGCATACAATTCTCCCTCCGCCCATGTGAACCCGACGGCATTCCGCAGTCCATCCGCATATATTCGCTTGTCGCCGCCACCTGGATCCATGCTGTATATCATGGCGCGCATCTCGCCTTCGGGCTGCTCGCACGCGTTACAGCCGCTGCCAACGGAAACATACAACCGATCATCGAAGAGTTTTATGGTGCGGGTAATGTGCCATACGACACTTGATTCCCCCGGCACCTGCTGATTGGGAAATGCCGCTACTATCTCCGGATCAGCTGACGGCTTCGTGTCCCCTGCGTTGTATGGATAACGGATGACATGTGCGGTGAGGGCGATATATATCCACCCTTGACCGTTTTTGTCGGTATAAAACGCGATACTATTGGGCCCCCGCAATCCGGAAAGATAGGTTCGTTTCGTTTGGAATCGCTTGGCTGTTTCATCAAAGTTCTCTAAGACATAGATTTTCCCCTCGCGAGAGAGATTCATATTGACGAGATCCGGCACGAACATTCTTCCATCCGGACTCATGGCCATAAACCGTGGCCTACCCAAACCCTCTGCCGCAACCGCAAGCTGGAATGGCTCGGCAAGCTGAAATGTCGATTGAGTGCCGTCTGCAAATGCAACCGTCACTGGTGCGAGCTTAATGGGAGCTGCTTCGGTAAGTCCTGCCGCCTCTTCCGGTTCCGTCTCATCAGCAGTCGGGGTATTCCCTCTTATCAATTCGGGGAACTCCAACCACACCCAACCGCCCAACAAGCCGATGGCAAACACAAGGATGAGTCCAATGAGTACTTTTCGTTTCATAGACTCTAGTTTATCAACTCATTGACTCTGACATCAAGAGCCTTTGCCCGCCCGAGCGATTGGATTTTTTGAGGAATCTTCGCTAAAGTAAGCTCGAACTTAGTTCTATACATGCACTATGAAAGTTGCGATTTTAGGAGCATATGGAGTAGAGGGTGAGGATATACGCAGATATCTAGCCGAACACCAGCCCCATATTCAACTCACCCTCCTCGACCAAAAGACCGATCCCGCATACCTCTCCCATCTGGAGGAGTTCGACCTTATATACAAAACGCCGGGGGTTCTTTTCAACCTCCCGGAAATCCAAAGAGCCATCCGCAAGGGGGTAAAGATCGTGAATATTATAGACCTCTTCTTTGAAAAAGCGCGGGGCACTATCATCGGCGTCACAGGTACCAAAGGCAAGGGCACCACTACGCAACTTATATATGAGATCCTGAAGGCAAACGGAGAGGATGTATACCTTGGCGGCAACATAGGCAATCCCCCTTTGGCTTTTGTGGATCAACTGACCGATCGCTCGATTACAGTCCTTGAACTTTCTAATGTACAACTTTGGGGTATCAGACACTCTCCTCACGTAGCTGGAGTGCTTGGCATATTCCCAGATCACTTGGACTGGCACAAGAATTTCAAAGAATACGTTGGCACCAAATACGGCATTGTTAAACACCAGGTCCCAGAAAATTTTGTCTTTTTCTTTCCGGATGACAAGTATTCAAAGCAGGTGGCAGGAAAAGGTAAGGGGCGGAAAGTTGCCGTTGACCCCAAAGATTTAAGGATTGAGCTGCAGATCCCAGGACCTCACAATCGTCGCAATGCAGCCATGGCCGCTGCCATTTGCGCCCATGTGGGAGTGAAGCCGGATATTATCATAGAAACCATTAAAAACTACCAAGGTTTGCCCTATCGCCTGGCCAAGGTGACTGTCAAAGGCTCCATCACCTACTACAACGACTCCGCCTCTACTAATCCTCAAACCAGCGCCGTGGCTGTGAAGTCCTTCTCTGGGCAGAGCAAGGTATTGATCGCCGGGGGCTCGGACAAAGGGTTGGATTATAAACCCCTGAAGGAAGCCCTCAAGGATGAGCAGGTGAAGTTAGTCGTTCTCTACGGGGCAAACCGCAAGAAACTTAAACAGGCCTTGGGAGAGGTAGCCCCACTGAAGCTAATTGTGGGTTCTCTAGAAGATGCGGTTAACGCAGCCGCTAAGGCTTTACCCAAGGGAGGCGTGGTAATCTTCTCCCCTGGCTCAGCGAGTTTTGATATGTTCAACAACTATAAAGAACGTGGTAAAGCTTTTGACGTGATTGTCAAAAAATTAAAGGGTTAGTATACTTTTCCTGTTTATACTGCGGGTGTAGCTCAGTTGGTTAGAGCGCTTCCCTGTCACGGAAGAGGCCGCCGGTTCGAGTCCGGTCGCCCGCGCCAGTATAGCTTAGTCAAACTTAAAGAGGTGGCTGTACCAATCTGAGCGGTCTGTTTTCCAAACTAGTTCGTACAATTTCTTGGCCGATTCCGTATGGAAGGTTTCCTTTTTGATTTTGTTTCGTGATTTCAGCCATTTTACCGGAATCTGGTGTCCCTGCTCCTCCAGCTCCTTCAGCTCAAAATCTATATCCAATTGATCTGCGTCTTTGACAATCTTGGCCTCCATCGATTCCATCTTCTTGTATTCTTTGAATAAGTCTTTGTAGAAATCCTCCAGGCTGGTTCCTTCGAAAACGTCTTTAGTGGCCTTCTCTTTATCGAGTTTGACGTAGGGCTTTTGGAAATGAGAGTGATCCGCCGTACGGGACTCCTCCAAGTCGTGCATCAGGGCCAGTTTCATAATCTTTCCCTCGTCCTCAACGCTTTCCATGCGGGCGAGAACCAGGGCTATAAAGGCTACCCGAAAGCTGTGTTCAAGATTATTAGCCACGTCCACCCCCATCTGCTGGCGCCAGGCACGCTGCACGTTCCGTAGAGAACCGATTTCAAAAAGAAAGTCTATGTCTTTTTTATTAGGTTTCATGTTTATCAATTCTCATTCTTATAAAACGCTGAGGGCCGTACTTGGATTCCTCTGGTTCTCCAGCATATATGATACCTTGTTCGTTATTCTTAATAATATTGTCAGCATAGTTGTTAACCACCGCAGCGTCTCTCTCAAGAAATCCGAATCCCCTATGAGCAAGCTCCTCCGCCAGTTTGCCAGTTAGTCTACCGACCAGTCTACGGCCCCTATGAGTAGGAGCTATCACGGTATCACTAACGTAAGCGGTCTTTTCCCCATCATCCTCTCTATCTACCTGCCGAAGATCTCTTTCGTCCATGGAGGCTAGCGGCTCTGCGTAGGTAAATCCTATAATCTCACCCATACTCGCCTCTCGTAAAATCACAACTGTATTTTCTGGTTTTAGAAAATCTTCTTCTAGCAGCTCGGGTTCAAAAGCCTCTTCCCCAAATTCATCTGTCTCCAACTTGACCACCGCATCTTTAACCACAGCCCATCCCTCTGGCGTAGGCTCAAATACTTCCAGTACGTAGGGTGTTTCTTCCGCAGCCGATACATCAGTCAAAGCATCTTCAGCCGACCCGCTCCCTGTACTATCTATATTATCTGGGGATCTCCTCATATATATTTAGCTTTGTTCATAATATCTTCCCAAACCCAAGATGTCAGCCTCCCTGAAGGGCTTGCCCATGAGTTGGAAGCCAACCGGCAGCTTCCCCTCCCTCCCTTTAACGGGAATATTGATAGCTGGAATACCGGCCAAGTTAGCTGGGATAGTAAAAATATCGGAAAGATACATTTGAAGCGGGCTCTGACTCTTTTCTCCAAACTTGAAAGCTACAGTGGGGGTAGTGGGAGCAAGTAGAACATCGACTTCATCAAACGCCTTATCAAAGTCCTCCTTAACCAAACTCCTCACCCTCTGAGCTTTGCCATAATAGGCTTCGTAATATCCAGCTGAGAGGACGAAGGTGCCCAGAGTAATCCTCCGCTTAACCTCCGGCCCGAATCCCCGGCCTCGATTTTCCAGATACAGCTCTTCCAAATCTTTGATTTCGGCCCTGGTGCCGTAGCGCATGCCGTCGAAGCGGGCCAGGTTAGTGCTGGCCTCAGCCGGCATGAGGATGTAGTAGACCGAGAGTGCGTATTTGGTATTGGGAAGACTAACCTCCTTTACCTTAAATCCCTGCTTTTTGAAAAACTCTACCGTCTCCTCAAGAGATTTCTCCACCTCACCGTCCATACCCCCCTCAAAGTATTCCTTAGGGATACCAATAGTTAGGCTCTTAACCTCTTCCCAGTTTGGATTCACCAATTCACTCCCATATATTGCCCTTTGGTTGCTCGTGGCGTCTTTCGAGTCAGGACCAGCGATAGCTCCAAAAAGAATGGCTGCGTCTTCCACCGTCTTGGTCATGGGGCCAATCTGATCCAGCGAAGAAGCCATAGCTATCAATCCGTATCTGGAGACTGCTCCGTAGGTGGGCTTGAGGCCCACAATTCCACAAAAAGCCGCTGGCTGGCGGATGGAGCCTCCCGTATCAGAGCCCAGAGCCGCCACGGCCATATGAGCGGCCACGGCTGCGGCTGAGCCTCCGGAAGATCCCCCCGGTACTCTCTCCAGATCGTGCGGATTCCTGGTTAGCTTGAAGCCTGAGTTCTCCGTTGAACTGCCCATAGAAAACTCATCCATATTGGTTTTGCCGACTATCAAGGCATCTTGCTCATCCAGCTTCTTGGAGACAGTGGCGTCGTAAGAAGCTTTGTACTCTTTGAGGATCTGAGACCCGGCGGTGGCGGGAAAACCTTTTCTTAAAATGACATCCTTAAGGGCAATAGGGACTCCCCCTAACTTCCCAAGCCTTCCACTGGCTTTATTTGCATCTGCCACTTGGGCTCCCGCTATGAAGGCGTCTTTATTGAAAGACAAATAGGCACCAATTTCTCCGTCCTTGGCCTCTATCTCTTCAAGAGTTGCCTTGGCCATTTCGGAGGCGGTGAAATCGCCCCCTTGAATGCCGTCAATAGTTGCCTTGAGGGTTAATTCGTTAAGCTTCATGGTCTATGACTTTAGGCACCTTTAACAGGCCATTTTCTTGGGCGGGGAAATTAGGGCTGAATTCCTCTACACGCTCCCCCCTTTCATCTTTGCGGAAGACGTTGCGCAAATCGGTGCCTCCGGTCATGGGCTCAACTTTGGGTGTATCCACCCGCCTTAGCTCATCCACATGGCCCAAGATCTCTTCCAGATCTTTTTGGTATTTAAGCTCCTCTTCTCCAGAGAGTCTAATCTTGGCCAGATGCGCGTATCTTTTCACGTCGAACTCCATTAGCTTCTTATGATAGCATATCCAAAAACTCCTCTTCCGTAAGAATCTTTACCCCAAGCTCTCTGGCCCTATCGAACTTGGACCCTGGGTCTTTCCCCGCTATTAGATAATCTGTCTGGCTGCTCACCGAGCTTACTACGTCACCGCCCTCCTTCCTGATACGAGCCTTCGCCTCATCTCGGCTCATAGACTCCAGCGAGCCGGTAATAACGAATGTCTTCCCTTTGAGCTTCCCCTTATTTTTGTCTTTCTCTGGGAACTTGAGTGTCACGCCCGCCCCGTCCAAATCCTTCAGCAGCTTTATGTGCCTTTCGTCCCCGAACCACTCCTCAATGCTCCCAGCAACCCTGGGGCCCACATCAGGCAGCCCCATCAGCTCTTCATTTGAAAATCCGCCGATTATCTTGATCAAATCGCTAGGCTTGCCAGAGTCTCCTTGGAACTCCAGCTCACCAGAGAGCATATAGGAGGTCTCTTCTCCCACGTGCAAGATACCAAGGGCGTATATGAATCTGGCAACGTCCACCTCTTTGCTCTCCTCGATCTCTCGCAAGAGTTTCATCGCAGAGCGTTCGCCAAATCCCTCGAGAGCAGCTATCTCTTCCTTCTCCAGGAGGAAAATATCAGAGAAATCCGAGATAAAGCCTTCGTCTATAAAGCGACTGGCAATCTTCGGACCCATTCCCCTGATATCAAAAGCGCTCCTGGATACAAAGTGGTCTATGCGTTCTCTCAACCTGGCGCCGCAATCGGGATTGCCGCATTTCCAGATAACGCCTTCTTTTATAATCTTGGAGTCGTCAATCGGGCACTTGCCGGGAAGTTGAAACTCTCTCTCTTCGCCCGTGCGCAGTCCGGTTAAAACCTCCGTCACCTGAGGAATGACATCCCCCGCTCTTGAGATAACGACGGTATCTCCCAGCTTGAGGTTTAATCTTTTGATTTGATCAAAGTTGTGCAAGGTGGCATGCTTGACAGTCACGCCTCCCACTTCAACCGGCTCGAGAATGGCAACCGGTGTCAGGGCGCCGGTCC
>JAXMKI010000060.1:0-10354 GCA_034374545.1 Patescibacteria group bacterium
ATAGTCTTTATCTTTTTCTTAGGGCTAGATCACGGACTACCTGCCACTCCCTCAAACATTGACCTTGCCAAATTGCTTTTTCCCTACGGAGCGGTGCTTTTTGCCCTCTACAGCAGGGCTTCCATTGGACCGCTTGAAGACTACTACGAATCAGCGGGGTTGGATTGGAAAAAGGCAAACTTTCCCATCATGTTAGGGACTGTCATTCCAGCAGTTCTTTTTCTGCTCTTTGCCGTGGGTGTAGTCGGAATATCTCCCTCCGGCGCTACTACTGACGCTGTATCGGGTATCATAAACGGTACCCTGCTTCCCCTACCTGTCTTGGGAGTACTGGGACTTTTAACCATATGGACCTCATATGTGGTTATCGGCACCGAGATCAAAGACGTCTTAGCTAATGATCTGCGACTCCACGCGCCCCTGGCGCTGTTGGTGGTAACGGCAGTACCTGTCGTCCTCTATACTCTTGGTATTGGCAGCTTCATCACCTTAGTGGGCATAATTGGAGCGATCTTTCTTGCCACAGAATGCACTCTCGTCATCTTGATGCGAGGCAAAATCAAGGGGGAACTTTCCCTGTGGGACAGGTTGATAATAGCTATGTTAGTAGCAGGTGCACTCCATACATCTATTGTGATGTTCTAGGCAACTTGAAATTCCCCTGAAAATAACGGGCGGGCCAATGACTTCATTTCCTAACTGGCGGTGTGACTCGGCTGCGAACTAAGCACTAACAAACGATGTAAGGGTTTTTGAGGGGTCTTTTCAATACTCAAAATAGGTGTCTCGGTCGGAGTCTAAACGGAACAAACAAGATTTCCCCAGATTCCCCTCTGCCTACCCCGCCTTGTTTACCCGTCGCAGCTTCGGTAAAGGAGGACCTGCCCAGAACGAAGCTCTTAGGCAAAAGGGAGCCGGAACGAGAAGATTATTATCGAAGGAATGGGTCCGGAATGAGAATGCGACCCGCTCTGGCATCACTCAAGCCGGTATAGAGTGTGGCGGTTCCATCTTGGTGGCGGATGAGACCACCCGGATTGGTAACATCATCGAGTTCGGGTGAGCGTTTTGCTAAGCTGGGCGGAAAGTTCTTTCGTGCAACAATAATGGTGAGCGGCAAGGCAGTTTCTGTTTCTAGATCAAACGTAAATGCCGTAGGATAGTAATGCTTCCTTCTATCATCGTTATATGCGATGTGACCGAGAACTCCTATGCGGTTATCCTCGAGCAAATGAAGTTCATTAGCACCACCCCACTCATCGTCACAGAATTGTCCTTTAATAGGTTTTGCTTCAAGAAGATCGGCCGTCGCGAGTGCTTCAAGGCTGGGGAGTTTTATGAATCCGATTTTGCCACGACCTCCGATTGCACCCTGAGGTCGAGTAAAAACAGCGACCCCCCCGCTTGGGAGTTGGATAAGCCGAATATCTTTCGTGTGAAGTGGCCCTTCCGCAAATTTTGTGAGCGCCTGTAGATGCTCACCACGGAAGAATTCCGTATGATAATCTAATTCTTTTGGATACTTTTTGATTCCCAATATTTTGACTCCACCAAAAATTAGCTCACGTCCGACTTTTGTCACAAAAGGATCTTGTAGGTCGAAGGTTGGGGTGTCTGGCGCAGGAATCCACACACCATTTCTCTCTTCGAAAAAACGGACTTGCGAACCAAGTTCAGTATCTTGCGGCTCCACTCTTCCGGCGATATAGGTCCTGCCATCAACCACGAAGGGTGCGGTGATATTGTAGACATCTTTGCCGTCGATACCTTCAAATGTAAGGAGCTCGCCCATCGGTAGATGCTCACGCTCTTCGAACTCTTCAAAAAGCTCTCTTGTAGTCTTTGGTAGACCTTCTATGTGTCCGAACGGTAAATTCATGTTCTTTGTATATGAGAAGTCCTCTCGAGTATAGCCGTTTTTTCAACCGCGCGACAAATTATTCGTGCGGTGTGACTCGGTTGTGAACTAGGCACTATCAAGCAATATGGGGGTTTCTGAGGGGTCTTTTCAACTAGCTAAAGGTGCCTCGGTCGCTCTAATTGGCTCCCCCTAATAGACGACGTTAGAACCTATTCCAGGGCTTTAGTATTAGAAACACGACCTCCTAGTGGACTACGTTAGAACCTCCAAACAAATGCTTTGTGCCTAGAATAATAAGCTTTCCTCCTATACCCGTGGGTCTATCTCGGCAAGTCTTCGCTTTACATCAGCGATCTTCTCCTCAAGCTCTTTTCTCTTGTCGGGAACCTGTTCGAGGGTAACAATAGTTTCTTTTAGGTCATCACTTCTACTCAGTAATACTGCCACTGGCTTGCCTCCCGCCGCCCTTAGCGTAGTTTCAGCTTCTGATTCTCTACTCGCTATTTCCGCATTAAGCTTATCTACTTCTTCGAGATCTCCCTTCTGAAGCGCAGCCAGCTGCATCTGTAGGCTTTTTATAGTTTCTGGGAGATAAGTGTCTCTAACGAATGCTATTCCATCTTCCAAGTCCCCAGTTATTCTATCTACCCTTTCAGTAATTCCTTCTAAGTCGAGAGAGCCAGAAGAGAGCATTTTCTCTAAATAATCAAGTTCTGCAGCTACTGGTTCTATTGAGTATTCATGCTTCGCAGATACAACAAAAAGCTGCAGATGATTAAGCAGGACTTGATATGCATCAGACCCTGGATCTAGATACTGGGGAGTCTCTGGACTATCGGTGCCCTCGACCCAATCAGGATTCTGCACAATCAAATGATTGTTCTCTTCATCCCAGCCAACAACTTTACCAAGCTTAAATTCATCTATCACTTTTTCTTCATTACTCGTTCTAGTAGTAAGCCTCTCCCTCACTAAGAATGCGCCTGGACGCGCTCGCTCTCCTCTATCCTCGTCTCTATAGGCAATGACCTTACCATCAGTACGCTCAATCTCCAAATGTACATCTGTGATGCCGGATTCTCCCTCTAGCGGGAAAATCCCCCAAGATGCTTTCCCCTTCTCTAAGTCTAGCGCCCCTATTCTTTGCCTCCTGCCAGGATTAAAACTACCCCGAGGCCCGTCAGCAAAAAGGCCCGCCTGAACCACGTTGACTAGGCCCTCCATAACAGAAGACTCTTGTAGGCCAGCAATTTCTCTGGATTGTTTTATTGCTTCTTCCCTAGCACTAACTTTGGCCCCATACTCTTCAATCTTCTTACTAAACATGTTATTTCCACACTATCTTAGAACGTCCACTATTACAAGCTCCCCCAGATAGATGACGTTAGAACCTATTTCAGGGCTTTAAAGCTACAGGCATAGACGAGTACGAGATGATGTTATAGCCCGTCTTGTGACATATTTAGGGTGAGCCGTCGATAAACAAACTAGAAATAGGAATTGAAATTCGAATCGGCACAGAAGGTAGGCCAGATACCAATACGCTTATTACGCGCTATGTTTTTTCGAGAAATGGGGTACTAGGGGTACTAAAGGAAATGGCTTGTAAAACTACGCACAGTATTGAAAAAGACCATAAGGCTGGCGAAGAGAGAAAGGGAGGAAGACCAGCAACACAGCATGATTTAGATCTACACAATAAGACTAGAGAGATAGATTTAGAAAAACAGGGCTTGGGCATAGATTTCTTCTCGTCAGAAGAAGCTAGTGAAATTCTCTATCTATTACAGGATCGTAAAGAACAGTAACGAAGCATACAACCGGCCCCTTGTATGACTCCGGGGGGTCGGATTCGAACCGTCTCGGTCTCTCGATAAAAAATGTTGTCTGCGGGGGCACTGCGATTCGAACTAGTTCGGTCGTCCTATTGCCATATATTCATACATTGGCCTAGAGACTTAGTTTTTAAAAGATGGATGGCAATAGGAATCGAACTATTCGGGTTACTTGTAGATCCCTACTCGAATTATCCGCATAGTAACCAATATTGTAATCAGTATTCCTAGATTCAACCTTTTAGTGCAACAGCCTCATTAAATACTTCTAATGGAGTTAAGTATCCCAGCCTTTTGCGCGGCCGGCAATTGATCAGTGCCTCGACTCTGGCCACCTCGGCCGCGCTCACCAAAGCAAAATCAGTTCGTTTTGGGAAATACTGCCTGACCAAGCCATTAGTATTTTCATTTGTCCCTCGTTCGGCTGAACAATACGGATGACAGAAAAAGTATTGGATGCCGATCTGCACAGTGACCTGTTGATGTTTCGCGTTCTCATGCCCGTTGTCCACGGTGGCAGTCAGCCGCAGAGGCTCGGGTACTTCGCCCAGTCTCCCGTGAAAAAATAGTAATAAGCCAGTTACGTATAGCGCATTTATCACAGCTCTTTATCGATCACCTTCTTTATTTCTTGAAAAACAGCCTCGGGATCTGCAGTTCCATCGACTATTTGATAATCTTTGTCTTCGGCGAGTTGTTTATAATATTTTGTTACTGAAGTAAAGTATTCCAGGCTCATCACCTCAAGGCCATTATCTCCAGCATCGCTTTCTCTCTGAATGTACCGATCGTATGCAACTTCGGCCGGTATATCTATTAAAAAAAGTATATCTGGTTCGAGTGTACGGTATGCAAGGATGTCCAATTCTTGCATAAGTTTTTCGTTCCCATCGAATGTATTTTGATAAAGGTGGTGAGCAAAAAAAGAATGCCGCCACCGGTCAGCAATAACAGTTTTTCCGAGATCCAAAGCCTGACGTACTTCCTGATACTGTATTGCGTGAAGCGCCTGAAATAGAAACATAACCGCATTCTGATCCGATTTAATCCCGGATTCATTCATAAAATCGGAAACGAGTTTGCGTCGCGTTCCCTCATAGACCGCATTAACAAAAACTTCCCTTTTTTTCACTTTACTAAGATAGTCCGCAAGCATTTTTGCCTGAGTGGTTTTCCCTCCACCAGCAATGCCCTCATAACAAATAAACATGATTTACTTAGAGCTCTTTTAGGAAGGGTCTGCCATCCTCAAGCCATTCCAGCAAGCCCGTCTTAAGCGCCTCTGGTAAAATCTTATGCTCATTTAGGGTTTCCGTTTTGAAACTAACAAACTCGATGTGTTCCTCTAAACTATTTAACGTAACATTCGGCGGTACATCGACTTTAAACACTATATTTACCTCGTGCTGTAATTGCTCTCCTTCCAAAGTAAAAACATTTTCGCATACACCCAGAAATGATGAGATGTTGTAATCTCCCTTACCGATTTCTTCTTTCAACTCTCTTAAAAGGGTCGTTCGTGCCGACTCTCCGCTTTCAACATGTCCGCCTGGAAGAAAAAACCAGTCCTCCTCCTTAGCTTTACACAAAATAACACTATCTCCCTGTACGAGAAGCCCGCGAGCAATGAAGTGAATATCAGATTTTGGCGCACGAAAATTGGGCATTTTAGGAAATAATTTTATACTGGACAATTTAAACTTATCATTTTTCTCTTTGCTTAGCTAACGCTTACATTTCGCTAATAGAACTTTGATACATCTTAAATCATCCAATTGAGTATCTCGGTCTCTCGATAAAAAATGTTGTCTGCGGAGGGAATGGGATTCGAACCCATGAGGGCTTGCGCCCACACGCTTTCCAAGCATGCGCCTTAAACCACTCGGCCATCCCTCCTTTACTCGATCAGTGTACCTGCGAAGGTTTGGCCTTTCAACAAACGCTTGAAATTAGGCAAATCTCTCCCATCGACAACAATCGCTTTCAACTTATTCCTTTTGGCAAACGCAGCCGCCACCGGGTCAACCGGCACACTCGCCCCCGGCACCCACTTTGCAGGCACCAACTCCCTATATTCATCCCACGTTAGATGATCGAAAGCCTTAGCGTCCCTGTATCTCGCTGGATCTTTATCGTAAACATAGTCCGGCTTGCCCGCGATGATAAACTCTGATACTCCCAAATCTTTGGCAATAGCAGAAGTTACGAAATCAGTAGACCATCCGGGCTTCCAACCGCTCCCTATGGTAATGGGCTTACGCAACTTGGCAATCTTCCCTCTCTCGTCAAAAATGTCTCGCTCCACCATTCCCTTAAAGATAGCGTGCAGCAACTGGGCGTTGGAGCGGGTGGCGTGGATGCCAATCCAATCCTTTTCTCGATCGCTCAACTTTACTAACTTACCGGCAGCGTCCTGGTACATACGGGCCAGCTTCCCTCCTCCAACCACTAGCACAAACCTATGCCCGTCTTCTACCAACCCTTCAACCAGCTTCTTAAAACGCTTAACAAAATCGATATCTATCCCTTCCGGAAAAACGATCGATCCCCCTAGGGCAACGACGTATGTCTTTCCGAATGAGTGTTTCATACCTTCAGCCCCCTCAAGGCCTTAACCCTTTCTTCGACTGGAGGGTGGGTCATGAAAAGCTTATGCAGCCACTTACCCTTCTTGCCCTTATACGGATCCTCCAGCCACAAGTGAGCGGTGGTGTTGTTGGCTGTGCGCATCGGCGTTGGATCAACGGCAATCTTCTCCAAGGCACTGGCTAAACCGTCTGGATATCTAGTGAGGAGTGCCCCCGAAGAATCTGCCAAGAACTCTCTTTTCCTGGAAATTGCCAGCTGAATGAGGGCTGCCGATATGGGCGCCAGAATAGCTACTGCCAGTCCAATCAAAAGCATCACCCCGCCAGCTCCCTTACTATCCCTTCTGCCACCACCGAAATACAGCGAGCGCAAAAACATATCAGACACCAAAGAGACGAAGCCCACTAAAATAACCGCCATGGTGGACACCAGCATATCTCTGTTGCCAATATGCGACATCTCGTGGGCCAGTACTCCCTCGAGCTCGCTCCTATCCAGTTTTTCCAAAAGCCCTTCCGTTACCGCCACCACCGCATGCTCTACGTTGCGCCCAGTGGCAAAGGCATTGGGGGCCGCTTCGGGTATGATATAAATCCTGGGCGTTGGGAGACCGGCGGTGATAGCAAGGTTCTCTACTATGCGATATAGCTCGGGAGCGGTTTCCATGGTAACCGGCTGCGCCCGGTGCATCTTCAAGACTATTTTGTCTGATTGCCAGTAGCTTATAAGGCTAGTAACAGTGCTGAAAATGACCGCCACCACTAAAATGGTGCTGTCCCCATAGACTTGGGATAAGACCCAGCCAATGCCAATGACGACTATTAAGAAGCTGCTAAAGAGGATCCAGGTCTTGCGTATGTTGCTGGATTTTTGAGTATATAACGAGGCCAATTTAGAACTCTACTTTGACCGGCTCTTTTTCAGCGGCCACTTCCGTCTTGAAAAACTCCATCTGCTTAAAGCCGAGCATGCCTACTATCAAATTGGCCGGGAAGGATTCTACTTTGGTGTTCAGATCCCTGACGGTAGTGTTATAGAACCGGCGAGATGCCTGGATCTTATTCTCCGTATCAGCTAACTCTCTTTGAAGGTCCAGGAAGTTAGCATTGGCCTTTAAGTCAGGATAGTTCTCGGCCACCGCGAAAAGGGTCTTTAGGGTGCCAGATAACATATTCTCGGCCTGTTCCCTTTGGAGGGGATCTCCGGAGTTGCCAGCTACCTCTGCCCTGGCTTTGGTAACATTCTCAAGCACCTGCTTTTCGTGTTTAACATATCCCTTAACTGTCTCTACCAAGTTGGGAATCAAATCAAAGCGACGCTTCAGCTGTACATCTATGTCGGAAAGCTCCTCCTTGGCCCGGTTGCGCATTCTAACCAGGGCGTTATAGGTAAGGGCCACGAAAAGAAGGACTAAACCGATGGCCGCGTATACGTAAATCATATTGGTTTCGCTATTATAGCAAGAAAAAAGCCTCCACAACAGGAGGCTCTTTTCTTACATCCCCATGCCCGCAGGCATTGTGGGCCCGTCGCTTTTCTTTTCTTCTGGGACCTCGGCCAGGGCTGCCCCCAAAGTGATATAGGTCGCCGCCACTGAAACTGCGTTCAAAAAAGCTGTTTTAGTAACTTTGAGGGGATCATTTATACCCACTTCCTTTAAATTAACGATTTTATTGCTTAAGGCATTGAAGCCCAGCCATGGATCCCCTGACTCTTTTTTTCTGCGCTCAAATTCCTTGAGGGTTTTCTCATCCCCGCCGCTGTTGGCGATTATGGCCTTCACCGGTGCGCGCAGAGCCCTCTCGATAATCTTCTTAACGGCTCCCTCAGTAGCTTTGTCGTCTGGATGATCATAAGAGAGGTTTACGTTGTATAAAGCCATTCCACCCCCCGGCACCACCCCTTCTTCCATAGCGGCTCTAGTGGCGTGGACTGCATCCTCCACCCTGTCTTTGAGTTCTTTCTGAGCGGCCTCAGTGGGGGCCCCAACTTTGATAACCGCCACTCCTCCTGAGAGCTTACCTAATCTCTCTTGCAGTTTTTCTTTATCAAATTCGGATTCGGTTATATCAATCTGGTTTTTGAGCTGAGCCACTCGGGCATCAATATTCTCCTTATCGCCCTTGCCTCCGACAATGGTCGTATCGTCTTTGTCGGCGACCACCTTCTCGGCGCTTCCTAGATCATTAATCTCTGTGTTCTCCAGCTTCTTGCCCAAGTCGCCTGAGACAAAGTTGGCTCCAGTCACTACGGCAATATCTTGAAGCATCTCTTTCCTGCGATCGCCAAAACCGGGAGCTTTTACCGCCAGAACATTGAACACCCCCCTGATTTTGTTAACCACCAAGGTAGCCAGAGCTTCACCATCAACATCATCGGCGATGATAACTAGATCCTTCTTGCCCCCCTTCATGATTTTTTCTAATACGGGCAAAAGCTCGGCAATGGCTGAGATTTTTTGGTCAGTTACTAGAACATAAGGGTTTTCCAAGACCGCCTCCATCTTGTCGGTATTGGTGATCATGTATTGCGAGAGGTAGCCTCGGTCGAATTGCATTCCCTCTACCACCTCGTATGAGTTCCCAATGGTGTTTGAGTCATCAACCGTAACTACCCCATCTTTGCCAACTTTGCCCATAACTTCGGCTATTAGCTTACCTATCCCATTATCCTTAGCCGATAAAGAAGCAACTTCTTCTATCTTTTTATTATCGTCTACCGGCTCGCTTTGAGCATTGAGCCCCTCCACAACCTTCTCGCTGGCTCCTTTGAGCTGTTCGGCCAGCAAGATTACGTTGAAGCCCTTACCTTGGATGAGCTTTTCACCCTCGTCGATCATGGCCTGAGCCAATACCACCGCGGTGCTGGTACCATCCCCCACTACGTCGTTAGTCTTGTCGGCAGCCTGCTTGATAAGCTCGGCTCCCAGATTTTCATATCTGTCTTTTAACTCAATCTCGCGCGCAACTGTCACTCCGTCAAAAGTCACTTGAGGAGCACCATATGACTTTTCAATCACGGCCGCTCGGCCTCGAGGGCCAAGGGTCATCCTGACCGCGTCGGAGAGCTTATCGATGCCTTTTTTGATAGCCTTGCGTGCTTTCTCGTCAAATAGAATTTCTTTTGCCATTTTATTATTTAATTACCGCCAATATGTCTTCTTCGTCTGCGACCAAGTATTTCTTGCCCTCCATCTCAATCTCATCGGGGCCATACTTTTTGAAAAGTATCATGTCCCCCTCTTTAACCGATACGGGCACTCTGTCCCCCTTGTCATTTAACCGGCCGGGGCCAACTGCCAAAACTTTTCCCTTAATGGGCCTTTCTTGCTCAGCCGTTTCGGGAATAACGATTCCCGACTCGGTGGTTTTCTCTTCTTCTACGGGCTCGATGAATACTCGCGAACCCAAGGGCTTTAACTCCATAGCGGTAATCTGTATACCAACAAACGGTATTGCTTGTCAAGAGGCTCTAACTTACCCACTTGCTTCTGTCGGGATGGAACTGCAGTTCGTCGTCCGTATATACGACCCTGCCCTTCTTGCCCATAGATCGGCCTAAACCCTTCTCGATCTTTCTAATCTGGAGCCATTTTAGTCTCTCCAAGAGGTCTCCAATAAACCCTCCTAAAAGAAATTCGAGCGTTGATTTAGTTAGTGAGCTTCCGGGACCTAAGTACCTATCACTTCTAGTATAAACTCTAGGCGGCTTCAACCAGTCATTGGCTTTGAAGAAATCTATGATTTTATCTTCATCACCCATAATCGGCACAAGTGACCTATAGAGCTCTTCCCAAGTACCATCGTGGGGAGGCTTCAACTTATATGCGACGGGGGTCACGAAGTGATTGAGACACATCTTGTCTGGCGCAACTTTACTATGATCAACAGCTCTTCTTCTACTCCAAATTAGATCGAAGGTGATAAAGGCGAAAAAACGGGCTGTGAAGATCCTGCCTGGGCGCACCCCCACCATCACATCGAAATCCGAGCCCTCGTGAACTTTGCCTGTGGCCAAAGAACCGCTCGCCAGCACGAACTCCACAAAAGGCACGAATCTAAAAAGCTTT
>JAXMKI010000061.1:0-3494 GCA_034374545.1 Patescibacteria group bacterium
GAGGTTTCAAGGGGCACGAGGTGCGGGGTATTCTGGAGGGTTTCGACCTGACAGACGAGCTCCTCGTACACTACCTCATGTGGCTGGTCGTCGCCGTAATCAAGGCAGCTCGCGAGAGCTCTGGGGAAGCCAGAGAGCAAGTGGGTGAAGCCAAAGAACTGGCGATCGAGCAAGGGGCGGACAAGCTGAGGGTGATTAATCTGATGTATCGCATCAGCACTCTCATGCAAGGCTCTAAGGGAGAAGGGACAACCCAGATGGGTGCTACTACGACTGGTGTGTAGGCGGCGAGGCTAAGTACGCTAATCCGCCTTCACTCTCTTGCTAGTAAGGGCACTCCTGGGTTTTTTGATGATTTCAAAATCCCTGAAGAGGAAGAAAGCTGCCACCACCAATATTAAAGTAGCGTATATCTTGGCGTCTCCCTCGATGCGCAGGATTAGGTAGTTGAATATGAAATGAAGGGCCGTTGCGCTGAAAAGCCCCGTAAATGGTTTGCCCCTCATCCAGTAGAAGGCAAAAAGGCCTGAAGCTATGGCGTGGAGCAAGGTAGCGCCGATGCCTCTGACGACCGTGATTTGAATAACTTCGTGTAGCTCTAAGACATTGAATAAATTGAAGATATTTTCTATGGCCGCAAAGCCTAAAGCCGCCACTATCATATAGATCATGGCGTCCACCTTCTCGTCAAAATACTTGCTGTATTTGATGATCAAATAGACCACGATGAATTTAGAAAGCTCCTCTATAAAGGCAAAGGGGATGAGCAGTTTTGATTGGTAGGGGAATCCGGTTTGGGGAAGCTCGGCCGTTAAATATATCTCGGGCGCCAGGGCCAAGAAAGCCGCGAGCACGCCCCCCAGAAAGACAACCAAGATCATCAGTTTGGGTTCGGGGTGTTCTCGGTCTTCGACCAAGAAAAAGCCCAGCCAGAAAAGGGGCGCGACAAGGCCTAAGATTATGGAAGTTTCCGCTCCTACCATCTCTGCGCCATCAACAACTTAGCCTCGCCCTTTTCCCGCTTCAGTTTTTGCCAGATGGTCTCGGTGACGTAGGGCATGAAGGGGTGGAGCATCTTTAGCGACTCCTTGAGAGTTTTCATGAGCACCGCCTGAGCTGCAGCCTTGTCCGATTTCTTATCTGATTGGAGCCTGTCTTTGGATTGTTCAATGATCTGGTCCGCAAAGGTGTGCCAGAAGTACTGGTAGATTAGCTCCCCGGCTTGGTGGAATTGGTACTCTTCTATGTATTTGGTGACTCTTTTTTTGGTTTCCTCCAACTTTTTGAGATTGCGCTTGTCGGTTGCGGTATAGACGGGCTTGGTCTTCAAAGAGGGGTCGTAGTTCACGAGCACGAACCGGGACGCATTCCATATCTTGGTGGTGAAGTTCCGGTATGACCGGATCTTTTCTTCAGAGGTCTTGCTGTCGCTCCCAGGCGCTGCCCCGATGATTAAAGACATGCGCACCGCGTCGGCTCCGTAGAGGTTGATCATATCTACCGGGTCAATGCTGTTGCCCAAAGACTTGCTCATCTTCTGCCCTTTTGTATCTCTGATCAGCCCGTGGAGGTATACGGTGTGAAAAGGTATTTCTCCCAGCAAATATGTGCTCATGAGGATCATCCTGGCCACCCAGAAGAAAAGGATCTCATAGGCGGTCTCCAATACGTCGGTGGGGTGGTATTCTTTGAGGTCCTTGGTCTTTTTGGGCCAGCCGAGGGTTGAGAAGGTCCACAAAGCGGAAGAAAACCACGTATCCAGGGTGTCCGGGTCTTGCTCCCAACCTTTTTCTTTGGGGCCCTCGATTCCCACGAACATATCGCCATCCTTGTACCAAACCGGTATACGGTGGCCGAACCAGATCTGGCGGGAGATGCACCAGGGGCGGAGGTTGTCGATCCAGTGGAAGTAGTTTTTCTCAAAGCGCTTGGGGATGATCTTGATCTGGCCGCTTTTGATCACAACTCTCATGAGTTCCTTTAAGGTTACCTCCTGGCCGCTTTTGATACCTTTGATCTTGGAGTGGGGGAGCTTGAACTTTTTATTTACATCCACGAACCACTGGAGCTTGGGCAAAGGTTCGACCACTGCCCCCGTGCGCTCGGCGGTGGATATGTTTTGGACAATCTCCTCGGTCTTTTCAAGCAAGCCCTCCTTTTGGAGCCAAGCTACGATGACTTCTCTGGCTGCCGCAGTCTTTTCTCCGACGATGCCCTTTTGGCCCACCGTCATCCGGGCCTTTTCGTCAATAACTTGTTTGAGGGGAAGGTTGTGGCGCAGAGCCATTTCGTAGTCAATCATGCTATGCGCCGGCGTCACTCCCAGAGCTCCCGTACCAAATTCAGGATCTATCTCCTTGTCGGCAATGATCTTTAACTCCAGCTTCTCCCCGGCAAAGTTAACTTTATATGTCTTCCCCACATACTTTTGATATCTCTTATCCGAAGGGTGTACGGCTACGGCCGTATCGCCCAGTTTCGTCTCGGGGCGGGTGGTGGCGATGGCGATGGGGAAATCTTTTGAGTATCTGAAGGTGTAAAGAGTGGCCTTGCGCTCCTCGTGGACTACTTCGTCATCGGAGATGGTGGTCTGGCCTTTGGGGTCCCAGTTGATGACCCTGTCTTTACGGAAGATCAGCCCGTCGTCGTGCATCTTCTTGAAAACTGTTTTGACGGCAAAGCTCCTTTGATTATCCAGGGTGTATGCCTCGCGGGACCAGTCGAGCGACGCCCCCATTCTTTTGGTTTGGCTTGTTATTGACTGACGTGAATCTTGGGCAAACTCCTCTACCAACTTCAAAAACTTTTCTCTTCCGAGATCGTAGCGGGATGTACCCTCCTTCTTATAAAGAATCTTCTCCACCTTCGATTGAGTGGCAATGGCTGCGTGGTCTGCCCCGGGCAGCCAGAGGGTGCGCTTGCCCTGCATCCTGGCAAAGCGGGTCATGATATCCTCGATAGTGAGTACGATGGCGTGGCCCATGTGGAGCACCCCCGTTACATTAGGGGGCGGCAGCACCATAGAGAATCTGCCCGCGCTCTTTTTGGCAATACCCTTCTTCACCAAGTTGTCTGGATTGAAGAAGCCCGATTTCTCCCAAGTATCGTAGATTTGCGGTTCCAGCTTTTTGTGGTCAAAGCGAGAATCCATATCTAGCTGCATAGTTTCTATTATACCCAAGGTTGCGCCTACGACCATTTGTTGAAAAACTAGGTTGCTTATAATACCGTATAAGCGCCTCTTTAAGAGGCCCCATCGTCTAGTGGACCAGGACGCCAGGTTTTCATCCTGGAAACGGGGGTTCAATTCCCCCTGGGGTCACATTCATATGGATATGTTCAAAAAGCCAAACAGATTAAAACCAGGCGATACAGTAGCCACACTGTCTCCTTCTTGGGGTGGTCCGAGTATATTTCCCCACATATATGAAGCCGGAGTAAATACTCTTGAGAAAATACTGGGATTGAAAGTAAAGGAGTATCCTACAGCTAAA
>JAXMKI010000062.1:0-3887 GCA_034374545.1 Patescibacteria group bacterium
ACTATACGCGTACTCACGCTCCTGACGCTCGTTACGGATCAGTAACCGTGGGACGTTTTATCAACTATATCATGGAGGATGGCAAAAAGAGCGCCGCTGAGAAGGTGGTCTACGGCGCCATGGATATCTTGAAAGAAAAGACCAAGAAAGAGCCTTTGGAAGTTTTTGAGCAAGCCCTGGAGAATGTTACTCCCCAGCAGGAGCTTAAAAGCCGCAGAGTGGGTGGAGCCAACTATCAGATCCCGATTGATGTGCGCCCGGGCAGGAAGTTTGTCCTGGCCAGTCGCTGGATTATTACCATCGCCAAGAACAAGACCGGTAAAGCTATGGCCGAAAGATTGGCCGATGAACTTTTTGCCGCCTACAACAACGAAGGCGAAGCCATCAAGAAAAAGCACGATACGCACCGTATGGCAGAAGCCAACCGCGCCTTTGCTCACTTTGCTCGTTAATAAATAACTCATATGCCAGAGAGAAAGTATCCCTTAGAAAAGGTTAGAAACATTGGAATCATTGCCCATATTGACGCGGGCAAAACAACCGTCACCGAGCGGGTGCTTTTCTATACCGGCATTTCCCACAAGATTGGAGAGGTCCACGAAGGAGCGGCCATCATGGACTGGATGGAGCAGGAGCGAGAGCGGGGTATTACCATCACCTCCGCCGCTACCACCACCTTCTGGATCCCCACTTATGAAAACGCTGACAAGGGAAGAGAGCACCAGATAAATATCATTGATACCCCGGGACACATCGACTTCACGGTTGAGGTTATTCGCTCTTTAAGGGTTTTAGATGGGGCGGTGGTGGTCTTTGACGGCGTGGCCGGGGTGGAGCCTCAATCCGAGACCAACTGGCACTACGCCGATCAATACCACGTTCCCCGAATCTGCTTTATCAACAAACTGGATCGCACCGGGGCCAACTTTGAGAAAAGCTTTGATTCCATCAGGAAGCGCCTCACTCCCAAGGCCATTGCATTGCAGCTTCCCATAGGGCTGGAGGCCGATTATGTGGGCGTGGTGGATCTTTTAACGCGCAAGGCCTATGGCTCCGAAGGCGAGATGGGGGAAATAGTGAAAGAGATTCCGGTGCCAGAGGATATGAAGGAGGAGGTGGAAAAGCGTCGGGCCGAACTTATTGAACGCATTGCTGAAAATGACGAGGCTTTAACGGAAAAGTACCTGGCCGGGGAGGATATTCCGGTGGAGGATTTGAAGGCAGTTATGAGAAAAGCCGTTTTGAAAGTGGGTATGGTGCCAGTTCTTTGCGGCAGCGCTCTCAAGAACAAAGGAGTCCAGCTCTTACTGGACGCCGTCGTGGACTATTTGCCCTCTCCCGTTGATTTGCCTCCGGTTGAGGGGATTGATCCCAAGGGGGAGGTAGCGAGCAGAGAGACCAAAGACGAAGCCCCTTTTGCCGCTTTGGCCTTCAAGGTGGCTACAGACCCGTTTGTGGGGACGTTGACATACTTCAGGGTCTATTAGGGTGTTTTGAAGCAGGGCAGCTATATCTTAAACGCCACCAAGGGAGCTCAGGAGAGAGTGGGCAGAATTTTGAGGATGCACGCCAACCACCGGGAGGAGGTGCAAGAGATATACGCCGGAGAGATCGGCGCCTTAGTTGGTTTGAAGGATACCACCACCGGGGATACCTTAACCGACCCGGCTCACCCCATCATCTTGGAAAAGATCTCCACTCCAGAACCCGTTATTGAGCAGAAAGTCACTCCCAAGACCAAGGTTGACCAGGAGAAGATGGCCATAGCCTTGAGAAAGCTCTCCGAAGAGGACCCAACCTTCAGGGTGAGGGGAGATGAGGAAACCGGTGAGACTTTGATCGCCGGCATGGGAGAGCTGCACCTGGAAGTTATTATCGACCGCATGAAGAGGGAGTTTAAGGTTGAGGCGACCGTGGGCCAGCCCCAGGTCTCATACCGGGAAACTATCAACAAATCGGCTGAGGGTGAGGGCAAGTACATTCGCCAATCTGGAGGCCGGGGACAATACGGCCACGCCAAAGTTACCGTTACTCCACTTGATAGGGGAGCTGGTTTTGAGTTCACGACCTCTATCAAGGGTGGCGCTATTCCTCAGGAGTTTATTCCCGCCATTGAAAAGGGGGTCAAGGAGGCCCTAACGAGGGGCATAGTGGCCGGGTATCCGATAGTGGATGTGGGGGTTGATCTTTATGATGGATCTTTCCACGAAGTGGACTCATCTGAGGCCGCTTTCAAGATTGCCGGCTCCATGGCTTTCCAAGAAGGGGCCAAAAGAGGGGAGCCTATTATTCTAGAGCCCATCATGAAGGTCCAGGTTATTACCCCCATGGAGTTTTTCGGGGATGTCACGGGTGATATCTCTTCCAAGAGGGGCCGCATTGAGTCCATGGAAGATCGGGAAAACGTTAAGGTTATCGAATCCAAGATTCCTCTCTCTGAGATGTTTGGTTATGCTACCAAACTACGAAGCATGACTCAGGGACGCGGATCCTTCACCATGGAGTTTTCTTCCTATGAACCCTTACCCAAAAGTCTGGAACAGGCAGTGGTGGAGGGACGGAAGTAAGCCTGCGCGTTGACAAGGCGCGGGGGTGACCATTAGAATACTCAAGGTCGAAAAAGTAACAGTCAATAAGAACAAATGGCAGAAAAATTCACAAGAGCAAAACCTCACGTTAACGTCGGTACTATCGGCCACGTTGACCACGGCAAGACGACCCTGACTGCGGCTATAACGCACATTTTGCACATGAAGGGTTTGTCCAAGAGGTCAGCTAAAGTAGATGAGATAGACAAGGCTCCTGAGGAAAAGGCCCGCGGTATTACGATCGCCCTTTCCCACCAGGAATATGAATCGGAGAAGAGGCACTATGCCCACATTGATGCTCCGGGTCACGCCGACTACATCAAGAACATGATTACCGGTGCCGCCCAGATGGACGGAGCCATACTCGTAGTATCAGCGGCTGACGGTCCTATGCCTCAAACTAGAGAGCACATTCTGTTGGCTCGCCAGGTGGGCGTCCCAGCTATTGTTGTTTTCCTCAACAAAATTGACCAGGTTGACGACCCAGAGTTGATTGACTTGGTTGAGGCTGAGATCAGGGAACTCCTTAGCAAATATGAGTTTCCCGGTGATGAGATACCAATCGTTAGAGGTAGCGCCTTGAAGGCCCTGGAGGCAACTACTCCAGAAGACGAAGCTGCTCTACCAATCTTGGAGCTCATCAAGTACTTGGATGAATACATCCCGGAACCCGTTAGAGAAACCGACAAGCCCTTCCTGATGCCTATCGAAGACGTCTTTACCATCGAGGGCAGGGGAACGGTTGTTACCGGTCGCATCGAGCGCGGCAAGGTGAAGGTTAACGGAGAGGTTGAGATCGTGGGTATTACTCCCACTCAAAAGACCATCGTTACCGGAGTGGAGATGTTCAACAAGGAACTCGATGAAGGGATTGCGGGTGATAACGTAGGAGTTTTACTTCGCGGCCTCAAGAAAGAGGACGTTCAGCGCGGACAGGTATTGGCCGCTCCTGGGAGCGTTACCCCTCACACTGAATTCGAGACGGAAGTATACCTCCTCTCCAAAGAGGAAGGTGGACGCCACACTCCCATCCTTCCTGGCTACAAGCCCCAGTTTTACCTTAGGACAACTGACGTTACCGGTGAGGTAACTTTGCCCGAGGGAACTGAGATGGCTATGCCAGGGGATACCATTAACGTATCCGTTAAGTTGATCAACCCAATTGCTCTGGAAGAGAAGCAGCGCTTCGCTATTAGAGAAGGTGGGAAGACGGTTGGAGCCGGTGTGGTGACGAAGGTTACCAAGTAGGTTACTCTTATAGCACCTTTCCTATGGGGAAGGGTGCTAGCTAGAGCAACT
>JAXMKI010000063.1:0-4038 GCA_034374545.1 Patescibacteria group bacterium
GCATAGCTATTGAGAGAGTCCACCTGGAAGAAGATACTGCTCGCTCCGCCCACTCAAAGGACGGAACGGTCATAGATTTTAACCGGGCAGGCTTGCCTTTGATGGAGCTGGTTACCAAGCCGGTTATATTTTCCGCCAAGGAGGCGCTGAGCTTTGCCAAAGAACTGCAGTTAACCCTGAGATATCTAGGGGTATCCGACGCGGACATGGAAAAGGGCCAAATGAGGGTGGAGGCCAATATCTCGGTTGCGCCCAAGAAGCTCTTTGGAAGAGGGAAGCTAGGGACCAAAGTCGAGGTTAAAAACATCAACTCCTTCAAAGCGGTGGGGGATGCCATTGAAAGCGAGATTAAAAGACAAAGCTCTCTTTTGGAGAAAGGGGAAAGAGTGGTGCAGGAAACCAGGGGGTGGAATGAGAATAAAAAGGATAGCTTTTCTCAAAGAATCAAAGAAGAAGCCGAGGATTATCGTTATATGCCCGAACCCGATATCCCTCCCATTGATTTCAACGCCCCAGGCGCCCCAGAGAGAGATGAGATAGAGAAGTCTCTGCCAGAGCTTCCTTGGCAAAAGCGCAGGCGCTTTGCCGATGAGTATGGCCTGACTTTGGGCTCGGATGAGCTGGAGCGCTTGATTGACGATAGGGGAGAGGCGACTTTCTTTGAGGAGTTTGTCTCGGAGGCCAAGGCGGAAGGAGCGGATAAGGACTTAATTAGATTAGGCATTAATTACTTGGACTCTGATCTGGTGGGCCTAATGAGAGAGAAAAAGGTCCCTTGGGACGAGCTTAAGATTACACCAGAGAACTTTGCCGAATTGGTCTCCCTGGCCAATAGCCAAACGATTTCTTCGCGCATAACCAAAAACGTCTTGCGAGAAATGTTCGAAACTGGCGAAGATCCCAGCAATATCATTGAGAGAATGGACCTAACCCAAATATCCGACACGGACGAGATTGCCAAGGCGGTAAAAGAGATATTGCAGACTAATAGCAAAGCGGTGGCTGATTTCAAGAAAGGCAAGGAGACTGCTCTTAAATTTCTGGTCGGGCAGACTATGGCTAAACTTCGTGGGAGAGGAAATCCCGAACTAGTGGAGCAGCTTTTGCGGGAACATCTAGCCAAATAATATTCTGGTCTCTTTTGAACCAGGTCATCTGGCGCCTGGCGTATTGCCAGCTTTGCGAGGTTATATCTTTTTGCATTTGTTCGTAACCTATTTCTCCTTTGAGAAATTTGGCTATAGCTCTAAATTCGATACCTAGTTCTCCCAGGCGGCGCCAGCTAATACCAAGCAGGTGGGCTCTTTTGATTTCCTCTACCATACCCTCTTTAAGCCTCCTCTCTAGTCTGAGCTTAATACGTCTTTTTAACTCAGAAGCAGAAAGCTCGACGCCGATTTTGAACAGGTCGTAAGGGGAGTTGGTATCATCGAAAAGATCTATTTTGGGCACGGTACTGTGGATGGACACCACCACCTCAATAGCCCTTATGATGCGCCGGCGATTGTGGGGATCCATCACCTTGGCTCTTTCTGGATCGAGGGCCTTGAGACGATGCATGAGCTGGTCTGTGGTCAGGGAATCTAGTTCACGGCGCAGCTTGTTGTTGGGGGGAGCCTCCGGTATGGGGATGTCGTGAAGGAGGATGTTTATATAAAGTCCGGTTCCTCCGGCCACTATGGGGAGCTTGTCTTTTTCAAGGATTGTCTTAATGGCTCTTTGAGCTTTTCTTCTATACTGCTGGGCGCTAAATCGCTTTCTGGGACTGACCGCGTCAATCAGATGATGAGGAATGCCTTGGTATTCATAGAAACGCTTGAAGCCTCGTATTTTCCACCTGCCAGGGACTTTGCCCGAGGACAAATCAAGGCTTCTATAGATCTGCCTTGAATCAGCGGATACGATCTCGCCGTTAAACTTATGGGCCAGTTCAACCGCCAGATCAGACTTGCCCGAGGCATTGGGCCCGACCACAGCGACCACTTTCGGCTTGACGGCCGCTTTATGTTCTTTGGATTCCATCGCCGCCCTGGTTTATTTGAATTTGCTGACCTCTTTCTGGATCAGTTGGATAAATGAAGATAATTTTTGGGTGCCCATGTCGCCCTGGCCACGCTTACGGACCGCAACTAAATTAGCCTTCTCTTCCTTTTCTCCTACGACGAGGAGATAAGGTGTCTTTTGGGTTTCACCCTCGCGTATCTTTTTGCCCAGAGTTTCATCAGCGTCGGTTAGTTCTGCTCTGATGTTAGCCTCCGTCAACTTATCGGCTACTTTCTTGGCATAGGGTTGATATTTCTCTCCAACCGCTAGGACTTGAACCTGGACGGGGGAGAGCCAGGTTGGAAAAGCGCCAGCGTGGTGTTCTATGAGCACAGACAGGAATCTTTCAATGGACCCCATAATCGCCGCATGGATCATTACCAATCTTTCCTTTTTGCCCTTTTCATCGATACAGAAAACGTCAAAACGTTCAGGCAAGTTTATATCCAGTTGGATGGTCGCTACTTGCCATTCTCTGCCGATGGCGTCATGGGCCACAAAATCTATCTTGGGTCCGTAAAAGGCTGCCTCACCGGGCGCGAAATAGGCTTCCACACCCCTTTCCTTAGCTATTTCCTTGAGGGTTTGCTCGGCTTTTTGCCACATGGGCTTGGTTCCTAGATAGGCTTTGAAGTCATCGGGATCGTGGCCTGAAATACGCACATCGAGATCCGTGAAGCCGACGGCCTTGTAGAAGATATCTACAATATCCCAAATCTTTAAGAATTCTTCCTTGAGCTGGCTAGTTCTGCAAAAGACGTGGGCGTCGTCTTGGGTGAAAGCCCGGGTGCGAGAAAGTCCGGAAAGCTCACCGGTTTGTTCGTCGCGGTAGCAGGCAGTGGTATCAGCATACCTTTGAGGCATTTCTTTATAGCTCCACTGCTTGCGCTGAAAAATTTGGATGTGGTGAGGGCAATTCATGGGCTTCATAGCAAACTCGTGCCCCTCGCGCGTCGTGATCTTAAATAACTCGTTCCCAAACTTGTCCCAGTGACCAGAGACTTCGTAGAGTTCCTTCTTAGTTATATGGGGAATCTCCACTTTTACGTATCCGCGTTCCTGGCGCAGCGACCAGACTAAATCATCCAGGGTGTTCCTGAGAAGGGTGCCCTTGGGCGTCCAGAGAGGCAGCCCCGGACCCACTAGGTCCGAGAAAGTGAAAAGATCCAAGGCGAGACCCAATATCTTGTGGTCTCTTTTCTCTGCTTCTTCCCGGCTTTTGCGGTATACTCCGAGCTCCTTTTTGGTAGCGAAAGCGACTCCGTAGACTCTTTGGAGTTGTGCGTTTTTCTCATCACCTTTCCAATAGGCTCCAGCTAAGTGAGTTAACTTAAAGGCCTCCGGTTTAATATCTTTGGTGCTTTTAACATGCCCTCCTTTACAAAGGTCGGTAAAGATGTCTCCCAGTTTGTATACCGTGAGTTGTTTCTTCTCCTTGGTGAAGTCTTTGATAAGGTCGAGCTTGTAAGGCTGGTCTTTGAACAGTTTCCTGGCGTTAGCGGGCGTGGCTTTGGAGCCAGATATCTTTGGGGCCTTTTTAATAAGCTCCCTCATGCGCTTCTCAAGACCGGGCAAATCTTCGGGAGTGAGGAATTCCTCAAGGCCGAAGTCGTAATAAAAGCCGTTTTCTATGGTGGGGCCAATGCCGAGCTTGGCCTGGGGGCGAATTTCCAAGACGGCGGCAGCCAGAAGATGGGCGAGGGTGTGCCTTATATCATCTAGAGAGTTATCTCCTTTGCGCTTTGGCATATGATCTTTGCTTCGCCGTCTTTGTGCGAGACTCTGCCGGTGACGTAGATGGCCTTATTCTCTTGCCAGAGATCCTTCGTTTGGTTAAGGACGTCGGCAAAAACTAATACCTCTATAGTATCACTTAGATCCTCGATCTTGGCAAAAGCCATTTGAGAGCCGTTTTTGGTGACAATCCTCTTGATTTGGGAGACTACCCCGCAAACCGTCAAGCGTTTCCCTTCCTTGTCTTCTCCCATAGCATCC